>DAITMY010000046.1:0-11274 GCA_036834925.1 Asticcacaulis sp. | reverse complement strand
TTCATGGCATTATTCACAGTGCGTGGAATCAGCTCACCCACCGGACAGCCCTTAGCCCCCGCCGGCGGACACCCGAGGTGAGCGCAGCCATTGACCGCCTTCAGCACTTCGTCGAGGCGGATCTCTTCGGCGCGACGGATCAACCACGCGCCGCCGGTCGCGCCTGATCGGGTCGCAATCATACCCGCCTTGGATAGCTGAGTGGTCATGCGCCGAACAACGACCGGGTTGGTACAGATCGAACCCGCCAGAACCGCGCTCGATATGGCCTGTTCGGGCGCATAGGCCGACGCATGCGCCAAAAAGGCGAGAATATGCGCGGCAACGGGGAATCTCTGGCTGTCAGACATGATCAGATCTTACATAAGCCTTCCGGGGCGTCTTTCCTAGGCCTTGCTGAGAAGCGTTGCATTTTTGACATATGACCAGATCGTGAAGCGAAATGCCGCCGTCATCGGTTCGTCACGATTGAACGCACCTGCGAAAAGGCCTATTAGCCCGCCCAATCAGGAAGGGGTCGCCACGCCCGGCGGCATCCCGGAGAGATTTTATGAGTGGGGATACCCCTGGCATCAACGGTCAGACTGACCCGCGCGGCCCCTTTGTTTTGCCTTTCGGTCTCTGCCCACTGTGGTTCGCCTCTCTCCCATTCACATTCCAGTCGGTTTGACAGTCCATGTCTGCATCCAAAGACAGTTCCGCGCCCGAGTCTGCCGGATCGCATAACGGCAGTTTCTTTGCCCTTGCACTTGGCTCGGTCGGAGTCGTGTTCGGCGATATCGGGACCAGCCCACTCTATGCCATGCGCGAGGCCTTGCACCACACCCGGACGGGTGTGTCCGCAGAGCTGGCCGTGCTTGGCGTCATTTCGCTGGTGTTTTGGGCACTGATCCTCGTGGTCACGCTTAAATATGTGGTCTTCCTCATGCGTGCAGACAACCGGGGCGAAGGGGGAACGCTGGCCCTGATGGCGCTGGCCCAGCAAGCCTTGGGTAAGCGCTCCACGGTCGTGTTCTTTTTGGCCCTCTGTGGCGCGGCGCTATTTTATGGTGACGGGATCATCACACCGGCCATTTCCGTCATGGGTGCCATAGAAGGCCTTAAGGATGCGCCGGGCGTGAGCGGTATGTTTACCCCTTATGTTGTGCCGATATCCGCCGGGATTTTGATTGGTCTGTTTCTGATCCAGTCCCATGGCACCGCCAGTATGGCCCGGTTTTTTGGCCCGATTACGGCGCTTTGGTTCCTCGTCCTCGCAGGTCTTGGTTTTTATCATATCTTCGATGATCTGAGCATTTTCCGCGCCTTGAGCCCCCATTACGGGATCATGTTTCTGCTTGATAACGGACTGATCGGGTTTGTGATCCTTGGCAGTGTGTTCCTTGCAGTCACAGGCGCAGAAGCACTTTACGCAGACATGGGTCACTTTGGTAAAAAGCCGATCCAGTATGCATGGCTGTGGTTTGTCCTGCCTTGCCTGACCCTGAACTATATGGGCCAGGGCGCGATGGTGCTCGCGCATCCCGAAACCAAGGCCAATCCATTCTGGATGATGGTACCGCAGTTTGCCTATTGGCCGGTTCTCATTCTGGCAACGGCAGCGGCCGTGATTGCCAGCCAAGCTGTGATCACCGGTGCCTTCTCTCTGACGCAACAAGCGGTGCAGCTTGGCTTGTTCCCGCGCATGGAAATCCGCCGCACCAGCGAGACCCAAGCCGGCCAGATCTATGTGCCCCAGGTCAATACCTTCCTGCTGATTGGTGTTTTGACCTTGTTGGCGATGTTCCAGACCACGTCCAAACTGACCGCCGCCTATGGGATCGCGGTAACTGGGACCATGTTTGTCGACACCCTGCTCGCCTATGTGATCCTGCGCCATATGTGGAAATGGCCCGTTTGGCGCGCACTTTTGTTGCTGGTGCCGCTGGGGCTGATTGATATCGCCTTCTTGGGCTCAAACCTGCTGAAAATCCCGCAAGGGGCTTGGATGCCGTTGGTTCTGGGCGCGGGCCTGATCACGATCATGATGACTTGGGTCAAAGGCACCCAGATCCTGTTCACGAAGACGCGCAAGGACAGCGTGCCGATGTCGGATCTGATGGAGATGCTCCGGACCCGTCCGCCGCACCGCGCTCCGGGCACGGCGATGTTCCTGACCTCGGATCCGGATGTGGCCCCGGTCGCGCTGATGCACAATCTCAAGCACAACAAGGTTTTGCATGAGAAAAACATCATTCTGACGGTCAAGACGCTGGATTTGCCCCGCATCAACGAAGACGAGCGAGTCAGCATTGAAATCCTCAATGAAGACTTCAAAAAAGTGACCATCTCTTACGGCTTTATGGAGACGCCTAATCTGCCCAAAGCCCTCGGGGTTTGTCGCAAACAAGGCTTGAAGTTCGACATCATGTCGACGTCGTTCTTCCTTGGGCGGCGCTCAGTGGTGCCGTCCGCCAACTCGGGTATGCCTATGTGGCAGGATCGTTTGTTCATCTTCCTGATGAAGAACGCTACGGATCCGACCGCCTTCTTCCACATCCCGCCGGGCCGCGTAGTCGAACTAGGCGCGCAGGTCACCGTTTAAGGTGAACGACGCGGCCTGGATCCTGATCGTGCTTCTAAGCGCCCCTGTCAGCCTGGCTGTGGTGTTCAATGCGGGCATCTGGGCCGTCTTAAGCCTAGGGAACCGGGACAGTGTCGCCCTATACTGGGATCGCGCAGACAAGCCCTTGGTCATCGCCCCGGTGGCCAAGGCGGCCTTTTATCCGCTGGTCTATGGCATGCCCCTCCTCGGCGGCCTTGTCTTTCTGACGTTACGAGCGCGAAACACGCCAGAAAAACTGCCCGCTCTGGCGCTGATTACCCTTGGTGTTGGCACACTTTTAGCGGTCTGGCATGTCGTTCATTTGATCAAGATCCGGGGCTGGGTCCGGCGTCAGGATCAGGCTGTGACGACACCCGATCCGTCCGGTGAAGAATAAGACTTGCGTTGCGGGGGTTGCGGTCTTAAACGCGCCCCCGTTTGTGTTTTTCCTCCCCCTTTGACCGCTGAGCGATCCGGCCCTTTGCCGGACGTCATGTCCCAACCTCAGGATGTCCGCCATGACCGACCGTCCGTCTGTTAAAAAAGTAGTACTCGCCTATTCGGGCGGTCTGGATACGTCGATTATTCTGAAGTGGCTTCAGACCGAATACGGCGCTGAAGTGATTACCTTTACGGCGGACCTCGGTCAGGGTGAGGAGCTGGAACCAGCCCGTAAAAAGGCTGAGCTTTTGGGGATCAAGCCGGAAAACATCTTCATCGAAGATGTGCGCGAAGAGTTCGTCCGCGACTATGTGTTTCCGATGTTCCGCGCCAATACGGTCTATGAAGGCCAGTACCTTCTGGGCACCTCGATTGCCCGTCCGCTGATCGCCAAGAAGCAGATCGAAATCGCCCGCAAGCTCGGGGCCGATGCGGTCTGTCACGGGGCCACCGGCAAGGGCAACGACCAAGTGCGGTTCGAGCTGGGCTATTACGGGCTGGAGCCGGATATCCGCGTGATCGCCCCCTGGCGCGAGTGGAGCTTTGCCAGCCGTGAGGCGTTGTTGGCCTTTGCCGAAGAACACCAGATCCCCATCGCCAAGGACAAGCGCGGCGAAGCCCCGTTCAGCGTCGATGCCAACCTGTTACACTCGTCCTCCGAGGGCAAGGTGTTGGAAGATCCGGCGGTCGAAGCGCCTGAATTCGTTTATCAGCGCACGATTTCGCCCGAAGCCGCCCCGGACACCCCGACGGTGTTCACCATCGACTTTGAGCGCGGCGATCCGGTCGCCATCAATGGGGAGGCCCTGTCGCCCGCCAGCCTGCTGGCCAAGCTCAACCAGCTTGGGCATGACAACGGCGTCGGCCGCCTTGATCTGGTGGAAAACCGCTTCGTCGGCATGAAATCGCGTGGGGTCTATGAGACACCGGGCGGGACGATCCTGCTGGCGGCGCACCGCGGGATCGAAAGCATCACCCTCGACCGCGGGGCCATGCACCTGAAGGACGAGCTGATGCCGAAATATGCCAGCCTGATCTACAACGGTTTCTGGTTCTCGCCAGAACGCGAAATGCTGCAGGCGGCCATCGATTACAGCCAGAAAAACGTCACCGGCCGCGTCACGGTCAAGCTCTATAAGGGCAATGTGACCATTACCGGCCGCGAGAGCCCCTATTCGCTCTATGACCAGGAGCTGGTGACCTTTGAAGAAGGCAAGGTCGCCTATGACCACCGCGATGCCGCCGGGTTCATCAAGCTCAACGCTCTGCGCCTGCGCGTGGCGGCCAAGCGCGACCAACGTCAGGGCTAAGACAAGCGCAAAACCGAAAGCCGGGCCTGTTACCGACAGGCCCGGTCGCTTTTTTAAAGGGGTGGGAATGGACTGGCCCGTTGATCCGACGCGCTATGGCGCGTTTTTGCTCGTGATGGCCGTGATGGCCATTACCCCCGGTCCAGCCAATCTGTTTATGGTGGCCAATGGGGCCAGCCGGGGACACAAAGCCGTCCTGCCTGCCTTTATCGGCATGTCCCTCGCCAGCACCGTCTGGTTTATCGGCGCGGCCTTGGGCCTTGGGTCTCTGATGAAGGCGTTTCCGGAGGCCTTTAAGATCATTATTTGGGTCGGCGGGCTTTACGTCGTCTGGCTGGGTATAAAGTCGATCTGGGGGGCTCTTAAAGACAAAGGCGATACCCACGCCGTCAATACAAGCCTGGCGAAAACCGGAACATCCGCGTTGCGAGATGGATTCATGGTGCAAATATCCAACCCCAAGGCCTTGTTATTCTTTGTCGCGGTCTTACCGCCGTTTCTCGATACCGACCGCGCAATCCTTCCGCAGATGGTGTTGTTTGCCATCGCCACCCTGAGCATGGACGGGGTCAGTATGCTCTATGGCTTTGGCGGGGTCGCCCTGGCCCAGCGCATGGACGAGCCGCGTTTTCGAAAAATCTTTAATTGCATTATCGGTCTGCTTCTGATCGTGGTCGCCGGACTTATATTGTCGCGATCCTAAGACCCTTTAAGCCTCTGTTTACAGTCTGAGCGCAGCCTTTCTTATGTAAGAAAGGAGAGGCCCATGGCCGCAGATCTTGAATTGCAACTGGGCGGACAGCGGCTGACCACCGCCGAAGTGCTGTTTTACATGCCCGATCATCCGCATTTGCTTCAGAGCTTTCTGTGGCAAACCCTAGACCTTGCGCCGCGTTATCCGCGCCTGTGCCGGTTTCTGGATTATTGGCTAAGCGAGATCGAAGCGGTGCTGCATTCCGTGCGGGTGACACACGCCGACCACATCACCCCGGGAAAGTGGCGGGCCATCGATCTCAAGGCGGTGCGGGACTATCCGCTGCATTGACATTTGAGTCTGAAAACCGATCTGTTAACCATAAATCTGTCCTCGCCGGAGTAGAGCCATGGTTACGATCCCGATGTCGAAGCGCCTCAGCCGCCTGTTGCTTCTGGCCGCCAGTGGACTGGTTTTGGCCGCCTGTACCACCGCCACCCCCTATCAGCCGGCCGTGACCGGCCCGCGCGGGGAAATCCAACAGCGCGGCTATAGCGAACAGGCGATCGAGCAAAACCGCTATCGGGTGTCGTTTTCGGGCAATACCCTGACCAAGCGCGAGACGGTCGAGGATTATCTGTTGTTCCGCGCGGCGGAGCTGACCCTCGCCAAGGGTTATGACTGGTTTGCGGTTTCGGGCCGCAACACAGAGGCCGATACCCGCACGGTGCGCGAGCCGGGTCCGATCGGTGGACCCCGCCCGATCTATGTGTGGAACCCCTACTGGCGGGTCTATACCCTCGCGGGGTGGAGCAATTGGGATAGCTTCAGCAGCTATGAAACGCGCCAGATCACCCGCTACGAAGCGTCAGCGGAAATCGTGATGGGCAAGGGGCCGAAACCCGCCGGGGACGTCCAAGCGTTTGATGCGCGCGATGTGATGGCCAACCTCGGCCCGCGCATCCAGCGCCCGGCAGATTAAACGAGGCGAAGGGTCTTCAGACGGCGCTTGTTGACATGATCCACGGGCGCCGGGCCTGTTTCATCCGGCAGCTCGCCCTTGAAATAAAACCGCTGCCAGGCTTCTTTGATGGTGGCCGGATCCCGGCGTGCCAAGGCCTTGTTAAACTCTGAGCGCTTGGTTTGCCAGGCATCGTACTGGCCTTTGAGCACAGGATCGGAGTTCAGGGATTTCAGCACCGGCTCAAACTTATCCAGCTTGCGGTGCTCGACCAGGGTGATGAAACAAAACGGCTCCCCCTTGGCGAAGCGGATCTTGCCCGGGCGGGTGAAGGTCCAGTTCATCGTAAAGGGAAACGGCAGCCAGTCGGTTTCAATCAGACCGCAGAGCGGCTGGATGCCATCTTTGACATGGTTCGGCGCGCCCATGGCCCACATGGCCCAGCCGGGCGGCGTGCGGAACATATAGCCCGTATGCATCGTCACCACGCCACGCGAAAAGTGCGACTGAACGAAGTGCTGAAAGTGCGGAAAGGGCCGCTCAGGGGTCAAGATGATGTCCGACTGTTCCGGGCCCCCGTTCCATTCCGCGGTAAAGCCGACCGGACACAGGATTTCCCAACCGGTCGTATTGGCCATGGTCAGGGGCAAGCAGCGATAGGGGTGGCGATTGGCAAAGGCATCCATCCAATCCCGATCCGGACGGCCCGGCACCAATTCGGGCGGGCGCTCTTGAACCGGATAGCATTCAAGATCCAGCACACCAGCACCGGGCAGGGAAAAGGGGGTAAGAGACATGGCGCATTCTCCCGGTCTTCCGGTCCTGACCGACCGGGTCTGTTTTTTTCTGCATATCCGGCTGTTATGGGGTTCGTCAAAGACCGGATCGTCTCTTGGAGGGATCCAGGACAGAAAAACGCTTTTGGGAGGGCATGGCTTGTGATGGAAAGACTCAATGAGAGCCCAACGGATGCGCCCGAACCCTGGACCCGCACCCAGCTCATGGCGTGGTTTGAGGCGAATGGGCTTGCGACGCACACCTTGGATCACCCGCCGGTGTTTCGGGTGGAAGAGGGGTTGGAGATCAAGGCCAGCTTGCCCGGCGCCCATACCAAGAATCTGTTTTTGAAAGACAAAAAAGACCAACTCTGGCTGATCAGCGCGCATCAGGACACGGTGATCCCGCTTAAATCCCTGCCGGGGATCATTGGATCGGATCGTTTGTCCTTCGGATCCGAAGACCGGCTTTATCGGGCGCTCGGCGTGCGGCCCGGGTCGGTGACGGCGTTTGCGCTCGTCAATGATCCGGCGCAAAGCGTGCGCTTCATCCTCGATCAGGCCTTGTGGGAGGCAGAGGTTGTCAATTTTCATCCCTTAGAAAACTGTGCGACCACCGCCATGGATCAAGCGACATTCCGACGCTTTCTTGAGATCCTGAAGCGACCAATCCGAGTGATCGATTTTGCCGCGTTGACGGTGGATTGATCCCCGCGCTCTGTCCCCCCATGTTATGACCAGCCGGAGCGGGTGCGCCGAAGGGCCGTCCGGATCCTGATGATGAGTGAGGCTCTCTATGTTTTCGCAATCCCAGACAAACGCCCAACCGGATTTGATCAAGGACGGGACCGATGCCAGCTTCGTGACCGATGTCATTGAAGCCTCCAAGACTGTACCGGTGCTGGTGGATTTCTGGGCCACATGGTGCGGGCCGTGTCGTCAGTTAGGCCCTGCAATCGAAAAGGTTGTGCGTGAGGCCAAGGGGGCCGTAAAGCTAGTCAAGATCGACGTCGACAAGAACCCGCGCATTGCCGGGCAATTGCGAATCCAATCGATCCCCACCGTCTATGCGTTTGTGGATGGTAAGCCCATGGATGGCTTTATGGGCGCCAAAACCGAAAGCGAGCTGAAGGCTTTTGTCCAGCGCCTGACCAGCGGCTCTGGCCCCGCCGAAGACATCGCCGCCGTGCTCACCATGGCTCAGGAGTCGCTCAAAATCGGGGATCTTGGTGGCGCAGCCCAAGCCTATGCTCAGGTGCTGCAACTCGATCCCGCCAACGTCAAGGCGCTGGCCGGGATGGCGCGGCTTTATCTTCAGAGCGGGGAAGCCGAACAAGCCCGTCAGATCCTCGCCATGGTGCCCGAGGGGACCAAGGATGCAGACCTCGACAGCGTCCGCGCCGCGCTTGAACTGTCCGAAGGGGCACCAGCAGATGCCTCAGCCGTGGAAACGCGCCTTGCTCAGAACCCGGATGATCACGAAGCCCGCTTTGAGCTCAGCCTCGCGCTGGCGGCCCATGGGCACCTTGAACAGGCGGTCGATCACCTGTTGCACATCGTCAGCCGTGAACCAGATTGGAACGAGCAGGCCGCCCGCAAGCAGCTGCTAAAGATCTTTGAGGCCGCCGGACCCGTATCGGATATCGCCAAGTCAGGTCGGCGGCGGCTTTCCGCCCTGTTGTTTGCCTGACCCCCTTAACCGGATACGGACGCGATCATGCCGCAGGGATATGTGAAAAGCAGTGAGCTGCCCCGGATTATTCCGGTCTTTCCCTTGAGTAGCGCGCTTTTGCTGCCCCGGGGATTATTACCGCTGAATATTTTTGAACCGCGCTATCTGAACATGATCGACGACGCCATGTCGGGTGAGCGACTGATCGGCATGATCCAATCCCACGGCGGACCGTCGGATCGGCCCGGACTAGCCCGCACGGGCTGTGTTGGGCGTATCACCAGTTATGCGGAAACGACCGATGGCTGCTACCTGATTTCGCTGACCGGGGTTATGCGGTTCCGGGTCATAGAGGAAGTCTCAGCCCGCCTGCCCTATCGCCAAGTCAAGGCCGACTACACAGCGTTCGAGGCGGATCTTGTTCCAGAGCCGGAGTCGCTGGATCTGGATCGGGGACGGTTTTTGGCCGCACTGCGGCTTTATCTCGACCGACGCTCGCTGGGGATCGACTGGGAAACCGCCCAGATTGCCCCGGCAGAAGCGCTGATCAACAGTCTGGCCATGGCCCTGCCCTTTTCGCCTGTCGAAAAACAGGTCTTGTTAGAAGCACCGTCGGCCCTCGCTCGCCGGGACGCGCTCATGAGCCTAATGGAAATCGATACGGAAAGTGGCGAGGGAAACAGTAGCGCCGTACACTGAGTATCTATCCGCGGCTGGCGTTTTGGACGGCAAACGCCTATGACGGCTTGATAAACGCGTAATAGGAGCCTTGGTCTGATGGAAACGCCGCGCCCCGAAACCCAGCCTGAGACAGCTCTCGACCCACGCTTGCTCGAAGTCCTGGTCTGTCCGGTGACGCGCGGGACCTTGGTTTATGACCGCGAGGCGCAGGAACTCATCAGCCGTAGCGCAGGCCTTGCCTATCCGATCCGGGATGGGGTGCCGATTATGCTGGCTGATGAAGCCCGCCGCCTCGAAGACTGAGCCCTATAGCCTTTGTCCGCGTAGCAGGCGCGGCAAATCTCCAACCGCCCCACCCGCTTCTTGCATGAAAAAGCGCCGGGCCGGGCCGATCTGATTGACCACCGCCACACCCGCACCCCGGACAGCCCGGATGAGGGGGTTGTCGTTGGAAAACAGCCAGACAAACAGATCCATACCCAGTGACAGGGTCACGGTATCGAACTGGCGCCACTGGGCATAGCGGTCCAGCACCAGTTGGCTGCCGATATCCTCGCCGCTCCGCAGCGCCTCGGTCAGGGTTTCCGCCAGCGCCGCCACGTCCTTGAGGCCCAGATTAAGGCCTTGACCGGCAATCGGATGGACGCCGTGGGCGGCATCGCCCAGCAGCACTGTGCGCGGGGCCACGACTCGATCCGCCAGTTTCAGCGACAGAGGATAGTGGAAACGTGGGCTGACCAAGGTGATCTTGCCCAAATGTTCACCAAAACGACGCGCCAGCAAAGAGAGGAACGCCTCTTCAGGCATGGCCTTGAGGGCGGCGGCCTTGTCGCGGGCTTCCGTCCAGACGATGTTGGCGCGGTTGCCCGTCAGGGGCAGAATGGCAAAGGGACCATCGGGCAGGAAAAACTCGTGGGCCGTATTGCCGTGCGGGCGGGCCATTTGCACGGTCGTGACCACCGCCGATTGCGTATAGTCCCAGCCGGTCGTGCTGATCCCGGCTTGGTCGCGCACAAACGAGCCGCGCCCTTCGGACCCCACCAACAGGGCGGCACGCAGTTCTGTGCCCGAGGCCAGTTTCACCGTGACCCCACCCACATCCGGGATCACACCGGTCATATGATCCGGGGCCAGAACCGGAATGCCCTTGCGCTTTAGGGCCGCATGCAGGGCAAAGCGGGTGTGGCGGTTTTCCAGCATCCAGCCCATGGGCTCGCCATCGGACCGGGCCGCGATCTCTTCGGCATCAAAGCGCAGATAGACGGGAGTGGTGACCCGGCGCGAGGCCCCCGGATGGTGGCCATCGGTCACTAGGATCTGGTCGATGCGCCCGGCATGGGGCTCCAGATCCGGCCCAAGGCCAAGGGCCTGCCATTGACGGAAGCTGGAATAGGCAATCGCCGAAGCGCGCCCGTCGTAATGGGGCTCCAGCTGATCCGCCATCGGGATCTTGTCGATCAGCAGCGGCCGTATGCCGCCCTGTTCGAGGGCCAGGGCCAGGGTCGCCCCCACCATACCGGCTCCGGCGATAATCACATCATAGGTCGAAACCCCGGCGGAACGGTCAAGCGACGCGGACAGGTTCGGATCAGACTGGGTCATGGGGTGCTTATGGGCCATCAAATACCTTTCGCAAAGGCTAACCCGAAGGGTGGATCGTAAACAGCTCTTAACCGTTCCTGCGGCAAACAGTCCCTCTGTAAGCATAAGGAGGCTCGAACGGCCATGGCGAGCGTTACCGCCCAGGTCTGGAACCGGATTGTTGCCAGTGTCATGATCACATGGCGCGCGCCCCTGTTTGTGCGGCTGCGCGGGGGCTTGTTGATTGCGCTGGGGCTGGCGGCCCTCATCGCTTTTGTCTCCTATAATCCGGCAGACCCAAGCCTTAATACGCAGACAGATAAGGCCCCGACCAATCTTCTGGGCGACTTTGGCGCTGTGATTGCGGATCTGGCCCTACAGTCTTTGGGACTGGCGGCTTGGCCTGCGGCGCTGTTTTTGATCTTTTTTGGCTATATGCGGGCCGCAGATCCAGAACCGGCGCTGAGCCGGGGATTCTTGCGGCGGCGCGCGCTGTTTGCCTTTGTCGGGCTTCTGGCCTTGTCGGCGGCACTGGCTGTTTTCACCACCAAAGGGGCGGGGGATGTGCCGCGTC
>DAITMY010000045.1:0-11471 GCA_036834925.1 Asticcacaulis sp. | reverse complement strand
CCCCAGAGCAGAACTTCATGGCCCCGCCCTTATCGGCGGGGCTTTTTTTTGGGGCCGCGCGACACGGGCCGGTCAGATGGAGTCTGTCGGGCGATTGTCCGGCAGATGCTCCGTCACGGACACCCCGTTGTTCGGTGCGCCCACGGCGGCCTTGGCCCCATTGGCGCTGGGCTTAGGCGAGCTGACATCACCAGTCCGGCCCCAGGCCAGCTTCGACGCTGCAACATAGTTCCAGACGCCGCCCGCCAGCGGACCGGCCGCCCCGGCTAGGAACCAGTGCACGTTCAGTCGCTCAAGGCCACTGCCGACCAGCTGGCTGATCACCGCCCCCAGGCTACAGGCCAGCGCGAATATAAAGAAGCCCTGCACCATGCCCCAGCCAGACAACCGCTTGTCACGGAAGGTCAGCAGATTGTTGACCCAGAAATTCCACACCATTGAAATGAGGATCGCGGCGGCCATAGCATAGTCAAAGGGGACATTAGCGCCCTTATAGAGCGCCGACAGGATGGCCATGTGGACAACCAGTCCCGTGACCCCGACCCCGGCGAACATAAAGAACCGTGCCGGAATCACCCCGCGCGTCATTTTTTCCACCAACAGCGCCACCAGATCGATGACCACCCGGATATCGAGCTTGGACTCTCCGCCCTGACGGGTGCGCAGCGTGGCGCAGACTTCGCCAAACTTGGGCTTGCGTGGGGCCGAGGCGACGATATCCACCAGAATCTTGAACCCCACGCCGGTCAGATTGGGCCGGGCGCTGAGGTAATAATCTCGCGTCATCATAAAAAGGCCGCTCAAAGGATCGCTGAGCGGAGCGCGCAGCACCATCTGGGCCATAAAGGTCCCGGCGCGGCTGATCGCCCCCCGGTAAAGTGACAGGCCCGAAGTGCCGTTATTGGCATAACGCGACGCCGAAGCCAGATCGAGGTCCTTGGCCACCATCAGGTCATAGAGGCCGCGCACTGCCGTCGGCTCGTGCTGCCCATCGCCATCCATGATGCCCAAAATCCGCCCGCGCGCATGGTCCCAGCCCCGGATCGCCGCCGAAGACAGGCCGCGCTCACCCTTGCGCACCACTAGCCGCACCCGGGGATCATGCGCCGCCAGCGCCAGGACCTCGGCCTGAGTCTGGTCTTTCGAGTCATCGTCCAGCACGACGATTTCGTAGTCCACTCCCTCAAGATAACCCTGAATCTCGGTAATCACGCCCCGGATGGCGGCCCCTTCGTTCAGGGTGCAGATAATCAGGCTGAGATCAGGACTGGACAAAACAGGCTCCGGGGTAGGACGAAAAGCAACAGGATTCGACCTGACGCTTGATGGGCTGCTATAGCAGGCCCAAGAAAGCCTCGACCAGATGTCTTACGCGCCAATGGACCACAATCATGAACACCGCTGAGCCGAAACCGGGCTTCTGGACACGCCCATGGGGGCGTTTTCTGATTGTGTTCCTGTTTGCGCTGCCGTTGCTGTCCGGGGTGATTGGAAAGATCCACAAGAGTAAGTCGTGGATGGGCGATTTTGAGGCGGTGGCCTGTGCCGCGGAAAAAAGCCTGAGCGGACAACCGCTTTACGACATGGCGCTGGCCTGTCCCGGCATGAATCCGGCGGTCTATGTCTATATCCCGGTGGTGGCCGAAAGCGCAGCAGCGCTCGTGTCTGTCATGGGCGCGGACGGGTTCAGAGGGGCCTATATTGGCCTTTACCTCGCCAGTCTGGCCCTTCTGGCGTGGTTCAGCTTTTTACGGCCTGCGACAATGGACCGTCCCGGAACGCGGATCGAGCGGGTGCCCTTCCTCGCCTTTGTCACCGGCAGCGCCGTCACCTGGGCCAATGTCGCGGTGGTCGCCCATGCGGGCGTAGCGCTTGGGGCGATGCTGTTTCGCCGCTGGCCGTGGGTGCTGATTGGCCTGATCGCGCTCGGGGCCGTGATCAAGCCGGTGTTCTTGACCTTTTTGGCGGTCGTACTATTTGCCGCTTGGCCTTTATGGAAACGGGTTGTCGCGTTCATCGCAGGGGCCACCCTCGGCCTTGCCCCCACGCTTGCCTTCATGACCAGTAACGATCCGCGCCTGACGATCTGGCGCGAGACGCTCGATTATTTTGTCTATCATCTGACCCCGGGTGAGAGCTTTTTTGGCTGGATCAGCCTGATCGGGCTGGATGGCCGCGATCCGGTTTCCATGGGGGCCTATCTCATCTTTGCGGCGGCCCTGACCCTGGCAGGTTATGCCATCGCCGAGGGTCAGAAGTTATCGCCTGAGTCAAGGGTGCTGCTCGGGCTATCGCTTGGGACCCTGCTGATCCCGCGTCTGATGAGCCAGGACTTCTTCCTTCTGGGGCCGGGCCTTGTGGTCATGGGGCTGGCCATGCGCGCCGGGTCCGGACGGATCGGACCGAGGCTGTCTAAGATCATGCTCGGCCTGTGCGCCTTTGCCCTCGTGGGCGGCGCGGCGGATCTCGGGGACTATACCACCAAGCTGGCGACGCTTGGACTGGCGCTGTGCGTGCTCACCGCCGGATGGCTGAGTGTCCGCCAGGCCCCAGACGCTGTTCTGGCGCCCATTCGACAGGCCCTTGGCCTCAAGGCACCCCAACCATGAGCCAAGCGCCTGATTTGATCGACGCGATCGCCCGCAAGACTCGCCACCGAGGCAGCCAGATCGCCCTGATCCTGCTGTGCTTTTTGCCTGTTCTGGGCAGCGTTATTGGCCGTCTCGTCAATGGCCGCTACTGGCTTGGCGACTACTATGCCCTCGCCTGCGGGGCCGAACAGTTTCGTCAGGGCCTCAGCCCCTATGGGATCGAGCTGGCCTGTCCAGGCATGAAGGTCGCCGCCAATGTCTATGCGCCGCAATTGGGCCAGGCCTTTGCCAGCCTGATTGGCCTGTTCGGTTTGCCCGCCTTGGAAATCGCCTACACGATCCTGCTGGGCCTCGCCTATGGCCTGACCCTGTGGATGGTCGTGATCCGGCCTGTCGGGGGCGTAGAGATCGACTGGCGCACCCGCATCCTGATGGGCACCTTCCTGACCGGAAGCGCGGTCTCCAGCGGCAATCTGGCGATCCTTCTGCACCTGATGCTAGCAAGCCTCACGCTCACTGTGCCCCGCCACCGCTGGCCGCTGATGCTGGGGATCGCGGTCGCAGTGCTGATCAAGCCGGTGTTCCTGACCTATGCCGTGGTACTGGGCTTGCGTCCGGGGCCGTTGCTGGGACGGATCCGAGATGTGCTGCTGGCCGTGGGTCTCGGCGGCCTTGCTCTCTTTTGGCAATGGCAAAGCGCTGGGGTCTGGACCGCCGCTTGGCAAGCCAGCCTCGATGCTGTGGTGTTTGCCGAACAGCCGGGGATCAGCCTGTTCGCCTGGCTGAAAACTGTCGGCGTGGTGCCGATGTCGTCCCTCAGCCTCGGTCTTTATGCCCTTTATGCCGTCGTCGTGGGCGTGCTGCTGCTGGTCCTGAATGAAAGCCTGCCGCACAGCTTGCCCGAGACAGGCCGGAACACGCTGCGGATGGCGTTGGCTTTGCTGGCCCCGGCCCTGCTCAATCCGCGCCTGATGGACTATGACCTTCTGTGGCTGGGCCTGCCGGTGGCGGTGCTGATCCTGGGCCTTCGTCGGCTTGCAACGCCTGCGGCTCGGTCTCTCGTGACCGCGCTGGTCGCCCTGTGCGCCGCAGTCTGGCTGCTGAACATGGCCGATATCGACGGGATCAGCGCCGTGCCCATCGGCACCTTTGGGCTGATGCTGATCGTCTGCGCGGCCGCCGTCATTTGTTACCGCCATAACCCGGCTCCGGTCCGGGCCTTGTTTGTTCGTCCCTGAGGATCGTCCCGATGGATGCTGTCACCTGGCTGACCCAAAAGACCCAGAAAAAGAGCACCTTTTACCTTCTGGTGTTTCTCGCGACCTTTCCGGTGGTCAGCCATATCCTTGGCCGGATCGTCAAACAAAAGTGGTGGCTGAACGACTTTGACGCCGTGATTTGTGGCGCGGATTACCTGCGCCGGGGCCTGTCGCCCTATGATTACAAGCCCTTCTGCGAGGGGTTACAGGCCCCGCCCTATGTCTATGCGCCCCAAGTGGCCGAATTTTTCGTCCCCATCATCAATACCCTCGGGCTTATCGGCACCAAGACGGCCTATACCATCCTGCTGGTGCCCTTGATGCTGACGATCCTGTGGTACGCGCTGGTCAAGTCTTTCCCAGAGATCCCGTTCCGGCTGCGGATCATTGGCTATGCGGTGCTGTCGGGCTCGGCCTTGTCCTGCGGCAATATCATTCTGCCGTTCCACGCGCTGTTGATCTTGCTGGCGCTGCGGCTGGAAAAGACTCGCTGGCTGTTCCTGCTGACCGTGCTGATCGGATCGCTGATCAAGCCGGTGCTTCTGACCTATCTGATTGTGTTCGTTTATGAAAAAGTCCCGCTGCTACGTCGAGCGGGCCTCGCCTTGCTGGGGGCGGTCGTCGGCATTGCCGGCTATCTGATCATGGTCGAGACGGCGGGGCCACTGAAAGACACCTGGCAAGCAGCCCTGACCAGTGTGGTGATGCTGGAACAGCCCGGTTACGGCTTCTTTGGCTGGGTGGACTGGATCGGCATCACGCCCCAGACCCCGGGATCCATGGCCATGTTCGGGGTCTATATGGTTGTGATGGCGGCGGCGGGCTTTGTGCTGGCCGAGGCGCTCGACTTGAACCAAGACCAGCGCGTACTGCTGGCCCTTGGGGTGGCCATGATGCTGAACCCGCGCCTGATGGCCTATGACATGCTCTATATGCCGACCATGATGGCGATGTTGGTGGTTGTGACCGGGACCACCCTGCCTCGCTCGGTGTTTGTACCCATCAGCTGGGTGTTTGTCGGGACGGCGGCGGGCGGCTTTATCCTCGCCAATGCCCAGACCGGGCTGAAGCCTGCGCCGGTGGCGGTGCTGGTCTATGCCCTGATGGTCTTTGCCCTCGCCTGCGCGGCCCTGTGGAAACACCGCTCGGTGTTACAGGGCTGGTTGCGTCAGCCTCTTCCCCTGATCCGCGACGTCTTCAGTCAGAAACTCTAAGAAAAGGGCCGGAGCGACAGGCTCCGACCCTTTGATGATCGACGGCTCTAGACTTAGCCCATGGCCTCCAGCCGTTGCAAGGCCGCCGTCAGACGCGTCAGCGCGCTGTCGGCATCGGCCAAGCGTTGGCGGTTTTCCGCAATCACCTCTTCCTTGGCCTTGGCGATAAAGTCCGGATTATCCAGCTTGCGCCGGGTCTTGTCGGCGTCGTCCTGGTGGCCCTTGATCTCCTTGGCCAGACGCGCCTTTTCAGCGGCCAGATCAATGAAGGCGGCAATCGACAAGGCCCCTGTCGCCTCACCAATCACGAATGGCACCGAACCCGCCGGGGCGGTCTCGGCCAAGCGCACATCCGACAGACGACCGAGGCTGATGAGCACGGCCTCGTGGGTCTTCAGCCGGGCTTCGGTCTCGGCCCCCGCCCCGATCAGGGCCAGTGGGGCCCGCGCCGACGGCGGGACGTTCATTTCCGAGCGGATCGACCGCACTTCGCTGACCAGATCGATCACCCAGCCGATTTCTGCATCGGCGGCGGCATCGGTGGCTTCGAGACCATAGGTCGGCCACTGAGCCTGAATCAGCATGGTGGACCGCCCACCGTCAGGCGCAGTCTTGTCCCACAGCTCTTCGGTCAGGTACGGCATGACCGGGTGCAGCAGGATCAGGCACTGGTCGCGCACCCACGCGGTCATGGCGCGGATCTCGGCCTTGGCCACTTCATCATCGCCATTGAGGATCGGCTTGGCCAGTTCCAGATACCAGTCGCAGAACACGTTCCAGATGAAGCGATAAAGGGCATTAGCCGCGTCATCAAAGGCACAGGCCTCCAGCGCCGTCGTGACCGCCTGCTTGGTGCGGGCCACCTCGCCCCGGATCCAGCGCGACAGGGTCAGGCTAGCCGACGCCGGATCGAAATCCGGGATCAGCGCGCATTCGTTCATCTGGCAGAAGCGCGAGGCATTCCACAGCTTGGTGCCAAAGTTGCGATAACCCTCGATCCGCTGCTTAGACAACTTGATGTCGCGTCCCTGCCCCGACATGGCCGTCAGGGTGAAGCGCAGGGCATCGGCCCCGTACTCGTCGATCAGAACGAGCGGGTCCATCACATTGCCCTTGGACTTGGACATCTTCTGGCCCTTCTCGTCGCGGACCAGAGCGTTGATGAACACCCGCTGGAACGGGGCCTTGCCGGTGAAATGCAGCCCCATCATCATCATCCTGGCAACCCAGAAGAAGATGATGTCAAAGCCGGTGACCAGCGTATGGGTCGGATAGAAGCGCTCCAGATCCGGGGTCTGGTCCGGCCAGCCCAAGGTCGAGAACGGCCACAGCGCCGATGAGAACCAAGTGTCGAGGACGTCTTCGTCCTGGGTCAGAGGCTTACCGCCTGCCTGCGCCACAGCTTCGGCCTCGGTTTCGGCGACATAGACATTACCGTCCGCATCGTACCACGCCGGGATCCGATGGCCCCACCAGAGTTGGCGCGAGATACACCAGGGCTCGATGTTGCGCAGCCATTCGAAATAGGTCTTTTCCCAGTTCTTGGGCTCGAACACCGTGCGGCCATCCTCGACGGCGGCTAGGGCGTCCTTAGCCAGCTCCGCCGCGTTCACGTACCACTGGTCGGTCAGATAGGGCTCGATCACTACGCCCGAGCGATCGCCGTGGGGCACGGCATGGCGGGTTTTTTCGATCGCCTTCAGCCAGCCTTCGGCCTCGGCCCGCTCGACAATGGCCTTGCGGGCCTTGAAGCGGTCCATGCCGATGAACTCCGCCGGAATATCCCCGGCCATGGCCGCATGGACATCCATGACATTGATCAGCGGCAGGTCGTGACGCTTGCCAACCTGGAAGTCGTTGAAGTCGTGGGCCGGGGTGATCTTGACCGCGCCCGAGCCCTTGTCCTTGTCGGCATAGTCATCGGCGATGATCGGGATGCGGCGGCCGGTGATAGGCAGGATCACAAACTTGCCGATCAGGCTTTGATAGCGCGGATCCTCCGGATGCACGGCCACAGCGGCATCGCCCAGCATGGTTTCCGGGCGCGTGGTGGCCACGACAATGTAATCGCGGCGCTCGGTGGTCTCCACGCCCTCTTCGTCCGTCACCGGATGGTCATAGCTGACCCCGTCGGCGAGCGGATAAGCCAGGTGGTAATAGGCGCCCTCGACCTCTTTTTGTTCGACCTCAAGGTCGGAAATGGCGGTCTGGAAATGCGGGTCCCAGTTCACAAGACGCTTGTCGCGATAGATCAGGCCTTGCTTGTGCAGGGTGACAAACACCTTGAGCACGGCGCGCGACAGGCCCTCATCAAGGGTAAAGCGCTCGCGCGACCAGTCACACGAGGCCCCGAGGCGGCGCAGCTGGTTGACAATCGTGCCGCCCGACTCGGCTTTCCATTCCCAGATCCGCTGGACAAACGCCTCGCGGCCCATGTCCCGACGCCCGACATTCCCCGCAGCGGCGAGCTGGCGCTCGACCACCATCTGGGTGGCGATCCCGGCATGGTCCGTCCCCGGCAGCCAAAGGGCCGCCTTGCCGCGTAAGCGCTCAAAGCGGATCAGCACGTCCTGAAGGGTGTTGTTCAGAGCATGGCCAATGTGCAGCGAGCCGGTGACATTCGGCGGGGGTATGACAATCGAAAAGGCCTCGGCCCCGGCCTCATCGCGCGGTTTAAACGCGCCGGAACGCTCCCATGCCTCATAAAGGCGCGGCTCAACGGATTGGGGATCAAAGGTCTTTTCAAGCATTGGGAGGATTTCAGTCTTTGGGAGATCGAACGGACAAGGAAAAAGGCGACGTCATCGACGCCGCCCTTTTTATAACGCTCGGCACGGAGAATGCGAGAAGCCCGTGCCAAATTCGGGGAATAAGATCAGCGCTGACCGCGGCGGGCGATGCGCTCGACCTCAATGCGCACTTGCTCTTCGACAATCACCGGCAGGTTACGGTCAAGCCAGTCTTGCAGCATCGGACGCATCAGGTCCTTGAGGACATCTTCGATGGTGCGCGCGTCACGCGGCATCAGGACAGCATTGCTCAATTGGTTGAACGACGCAGCAGCGGTTTCGACGGTACGCTCGCTCACGAGACGCTCTTCCATATCCGATCCTCTCGTGAAGGCAGGTTCCGGGGCTTTAACCGGGGTTACAACAGGGGCCGGGCTATAGGCTTCGATGTCACCAATAGCGTCAAATGTCGGCTTTGTTGCGACAAAGTCTTCCGTCAGCTCCAGCACATCCTCTTCAGGTTCAGGCTCCGGTTCGGGTTCCATGTCCGGCGCATCGAAGCTGATGTCATCGACTGGATCGACATCCTTTGCGGGCTCGGCAGCCGGTTTTGCCTGAGCGGCTTGGTCTGCCGGGACATCATCCTCGGAGATGATACGACGGATGGAGGCTAAGATTTCCTCCATCGTGGGTTCGTGTGCATTCTGTTCGGACATGAGCTGCGCTTAATCGAATCAGGAATCACCAAATGCGTGACATCTGCAACGTAAAGGCTAACGCGAGACATCGCAAATTTTGCGCTCGAAAAAACCGCTCATCAGGCGAGTTTTTTCCTTAATGTCTCGCGCCATACGCGAACGCGCCTTTAGTTAGCCGCTTTTGACGTGTCGACCAATGAGTCGACGGCGCGCACAACGGGTTCTAGCGGCAGGCCGCCGCGATTTTTCACGCGGTCAAAGTTCTGTTGCGGCGAATAGACCTCAACCGTGCTGACCAGTTTGCCAGCTTCCAGCTGCCCCATGGCCGCCAAAAGGTCCGCAGACGCGACGTATTCATCCCGTACCGCTTGGACTAACGCCAGCTCAGCATTACGCAGTTCTTGCTCAGCATTCAGAACATCGAGCGTGGTCCGCAGGCCGACCTGAGCTTCCTGACGCACGCCATCGGCGGCGATACGGGTCGCACGAACCTGCTCTTCATTGGCCTTACGGGCCGACTTCTGAGCCTGAAGGTTTGAAAACGCTTGGCTTACCTGTTGCACGACCGTGCGACGGCGTGCATCGACGGCCAGCTTGGCGGCATTGTTCTGTTCCAGCGCAGCCCGCAGACGCGAGCTGTTCAGACCCGAGGTATAGAGCGGCACTGAGACCGAAACACCGGTGCGGAAGCTGTCCCGCTCGTCCAGATTTTTAAACCGGCTGGTCGGTGCACTCGCGCCATAGCTGGCTTCGAGTTCCACAGACGGACCGAATCCGGCCCGGGCCTGTGCCACGCGCGCACGCGATGCAGCCTCGGCAAACTGAGCGGCTAAAAGCTGCGGGTTCTGGGCTTCGGCTACATCCATGGCGGCATCGAAGCTGGCCGGGACACCGTTCAACGGGGCCACATCAGAAAGGGAGCCCGGAGCCTCGCCCACCACAGCGGTATATTGCGCACGGCTGGCGGACAATTGAGCTTCAGCTGCCGACAAAGCCGCCTGCGCCTGGGCCAGACGCGCCTCTGACTGGGCGACATCCGTTCGGGTGATTTCCCCGACTTCGAAGCGCGCCTTGGACTCTTCGAGCTGGCGACGCAGCACCGACACGTTTTCCTGACGGATCCGCAGGCTTTCCATGTCGCGGCGAACGGCCGTATAGGTCGAGATCACATTCTGGATCAGCTGGGCTTCGGCCGAGCGCAGGTCTTCGCGGCCCGCCATCACCTCAGCTTCAGCGGCATTCAGGCCCGCTGACAGACGGCCCGAGGCAAACAATGTCTGAGATGCCCCAATCGACACCGAAGTGGTGGCGCGCGTACCCGCCGCCGGCACATCGCTGCCATTAACAGACGCGTTAAGCCGGGCACTCGGACCCATCACAGACTTAGCCTGCACATAACCTTCGTCCGTCGCCCGCAGAAGCGCGCGCTGCTGTTGCAAGCTCGGATTGCTCGCATAGGCCTGGGCAATTGCCTCATTCAGGCTTTGGGCAGAGGCGGTTCCTGCCAGTGCCGCAAAAACTAAACCACAGACTGCGGCCTTCAGGGGGCGCCGGGTCATCGACATCATGCAAACCTCTTATGTGCGCAAACGCGCATGAACCTTATAGACAATGGGATTTGCATGAGAGACCCGCAAATTCCAGTTACGCTTTTTTCACGTTCACCGGACCCGCGGCCCGAGGCGCCGGATCAAGCGGTCCTTAGAGCTGGAATATAGGCTTCGGCTCGAAGTCGGCTAGGGTCGGCGGTGTCGCATCGAACAACTCGCGGCCAGAAACGCCCGCCTCGGTTTTGAGGAATAACATGGCTTTGCCAACGGGCCCGTTCCGAAGCACAACCGCCAGCAATCCCCCGACCTTGACCGCGTCTATCCAAGCCTGCGGCAATTGCGCCACACCGGCCTCAGAAATCAGCAGATCCACGTCCGTCAAGGCCGGAGCCGTGAAATCAGCGGCCACCAGCGGCACACCGGCTTCGTCCAGTGCATCCGCTAAGACGGCCACAGCCCGCGAATCGGCTTCTTGGGCCGTTACCTCTACGCCCATGTCTTTAAGCACAGCCGCCGCATAAGGGGCCGCCATCGCCAAGGCGACCTGGCCCGGCTTAACGTTCAGGGCATTAATCAGCTTGGCGACGTCGCGCGCGCGCATGAGCGAGCGGCCCGGCGCAATCTCGACTTCAACCTCACCATAGGCGGCAAAGGCTCGGGCTGGAGCACACAGGCGCTCTCGGGCCACACGGTCCAGAGCCGCAATCAGCGCCGGTTGGGTGACATCATTCACCCGCACCTGAGACTCGACCATATTGCGACGCGCCTGCGCAAATTCCATTGCTTCGCCCTTTCCTCATACAGGGACAGCCCGGGCCCAGATAGAATCCGCCCGTCAGCGATCTGCTGCGCTTATAGGAGTCGCCCGCGCGTCTGGCAATTCGTTCACCGTCATTTCCACAGATACCCGAACTATTCAGGCCTTTCCCGATTGCAGAGCCTGAAACGATCTGGTAGCGATCCAGCCCTTCGGTTGCTATGATCGTTTGATCGCAGCCTGCGGCCTGATGGCGGAGTGGTTACGCAGCGGATTGCAAATCCGTGTACCCCGGTTCGATTCCGGGTCAGGCCTCCAAAACCTCCCAACCTTAAGACTTAAATCCGCGTTTGGGATGATAACCCTAGCCGCTCTGAAAAGTGCTGACCACAAGTCAGCGAACAAGCGAATTTAAGGTCTCATTAACCAAATACGGGCAATTGTGCCCCTGTCTTCGTCTTTTGGAGACACCCACCATCATCGAACTTATTAGCCCGGCCAGCTTGGCCGGGCTTTTTTCTTTAAACGGGCTTTTTCACAGTTTTCCCCACCTGCCGGAGGAATAGGCTTGCGCAGTGAGTGGGCGCTTGCTACATGGCCGCTCCCACGATGTGAACATTCCGCAGTAGCTCAGTGGTAGAGCAGCCGACTGTTAATCGGCTGGTCGTAGGTT
>DAITMY010000044.1:0-11495 GCA_036834925.1 Asticcacaulis sp. | reverse complement strand
GAGGAAAACGGGATGGGCGGCGATAGCACGACTTGGGCCAAAGCCCAACTGTGTGACAAAGAGATTACGGCACGCCGGTCGCCGGATCCGCGCTGAAAACGGCAATCTGGCTCAGTAAGGTGCGCCCCGCCTCGGTCAGTCGACCAGCATGGCCCCCGAGAAAGATCAGTCTCGAACGGACCTGATCGCGCAAGGCACCGACCGAGACCGTTTCATCACCGGGAAGGCCACTTGTCGCGATCAACGGCATGGCCTTGCAGAGCAAAGCCAAATCCCAAGCCTGTTCCAGATCTTGAATCAAAGCGCTGTCAGGGATTCCCTCTTGTCCATCAATCAACCAGGATTCGACACGGCCCTGCCAAAACAGCGCGCTGCGCGCACTGGCCGAGACCAGCGCCATGGCCACAGCCACAGGCGTTGCGGCAGGCTCAAGGAAGCTGACCCCCGGCAAAGCGGCCCATACGGCCCCGCCCGCCGGACAAGGCAAAAGATCGCGGGTGCCTTCAACGCAGTGAGGGGTCAAGATGCGGGTATTTAGGCAGATCCAGCGCCACAAAGCCGGTGCGCCCAAGCCTAAATGGCGCATGACCGTAAACACGGTCTGACGAAGCTCGCGATGGGGCTCGCAGCCGTGGCCCCCCAGCAAGGCGCCTTCCGCATCAAAATCCGGGCTTTGCTGCCCTTCGAGATCAAACCCCACGCGTTCAGCCAACAGGTCACTGAGCTGGTGAACGCCCGGTTCAAGTGCCAAAGGTCCATCTTTTGACCAAAACCGAACCGGTTCCGGGGCGGATTTGACCACGACAAACTGAAACTGATTGCGAAGATCCGTGGCCATATCGGGCGCGGCACAGATCAGAAACTGCGCTAAGGATCGGGCGTCGGCTCTTAAGCGGCCTCGACTGGACCCACGCCGACCAAACGTTTCGGTCAAAAGCGCCATCAAACAGGCCGGATGCGTTAGCCAGCGCGTCGGTTCACACAGAGCCTGACTAATAAAAGCGGATAAAACGGGATAAGCATCCGGATCGGCGTCAATATGCACCGGATAGTCCGGATGCGAAGGAGGATCGGCCCCCTCAGCCATAGCCGACAACCGCTCGCGCAGATCCTCAACCAAAGGCATGAGCGCCAAGCGGCATGCTTCGGCTGTCGGGGTCAAAGCCCAGTCGGCTTCACCGACCTGTCTATCTGTCCGAACGGGACCCGGACCTGTCATCATCCTGCCTCAAGCTTGCCCCGGAGCCTGCCCGGTACAAATAGTTGTCTAGCCCAAGATTACAGGCAGAGAGACAAGACAAAGTAAAGAGAACGATGATTTTTGGGCGGCTTAGGCCTGAAAAACCTTCCAACGGACACGGGTCGGGGTATCCGTGCGGGCCACGCCCTTGAGCACCACTTGCTGGGTATGCTGAGCCCGGCCGCGAATGAAAACAGCGCCCGGATCAATCTGCATATCATTGGCGTCGCTGCGTAACCACCAAGCCTGACCGCTTAGGCCTGACAAAAGCGCGCTTTTCTGATCGCGGGAAATCGTGACCTTGACGTGGGGATGCAAGAGAAAGCGGATGGTAAAGGGGGCCGCGATCAGCCCAGGTTTGGCCCCGCCGACCGGGATCAGCTGATCCTCGCCGCGCACTTCTTCGCGCGAGGGATCGACATAAAGGCGCCGGGAATGACGCAAGCCAAAACGCGGCGTCCACCCATCATGTTCCATTTCCAAGAGGATGCCGCGATCTGCCGCTTCGGCCCGGTGCGAACGAATGGTATAGGGCCGACCCGCTAATGGATGCCCCAAAAGATCCCCCATTTTCCCCGACATCGGGGACAACAGCGCGTGCTCCCCCAAGGTGAGGGTCGAAGCCGCCCCGGCAATACGAAACTCCTGACGCTCGGCGGCGCGGTGGCTCCAGCCCGGTCCGACAATCAAACGCTCGCCGCCCGCCGAGAGCTCAAGGCCCAGAGGATGATCGCACGCCTCAGCGCCGAATTCGCCGGTATGGGCTTCACCCGCATCGACGAGCGCCACGATCCGGCCTGCAACCAAGCGATGGAAGCGGCCCTGGCTGAGCACAGGGACCGGCGGCTCGAGGGTTTCATCCAGCGGCAGGGCACTGCTCACCCGTTCGGACGGCAGGCCTTCACCGCCCTGGAACGCCGCCAGAGAGCCGTCAGGATGACGCAAGGTCCGAATGGCCCGAACCAGTCGGGACATGGCGGTGCTCATGGAGTCCGGTGTCGGGATCATCCGCTGGACCAGCGCGTCTTCGAGCATGTGGAGGTCGAACAAAAGTTCGAGCATCGCCTCGGGATTACGCGAACGGTGACAGCCGTCTTCGAGCATGACCGCATCAAGCGCGCGCTCGAGTCGGGCCAAGCCTTGATCCCGAAGGGTCATAGCCACCCGCCCATCAAGGACACAGCCGACCAAAATCAGGGCAAAGGCGTCCTCAGCGGCATGGAGGCGATTAAAGGGCAAGCGCTTGAGATGGCGCGCCTGGGCCAGCAGACTATCGGCAAGCTGGCTGGCCCCATCCGGACCAACGCCAAAGGTCATGGCCCGTGCCGCCCCACACAGGTTGATCAGGCGGCGGGCCAACACAGATCGGCCCCAGGCAAAGTCCGACCAATTGCCAAACACCTGGATCCAGCCCAGGGTCAGGCGCATGGCTTCGCGTGCCCCGTCCTCACCTAAACTGACAAGATGCGGCAGCCAGCTGAAGCGATGCAGTTCCGTGGCAAACGGCCGCGACGGACAGGGGCGATTCCAAAGATCACCGCCCTCGCCGACCGTCATGCGCGCCCCGCCGAGCGAGAACCGGCCACTGAGGAGCGCCCGGCCAAAGCCTTCATGGACCGGACGAAAATCCCGAGGGGATGCAACATAGCCCTCGGCATGCCCCCCCCGAAGGGTTTGGCTGTAGCCCGGCATACCGAACACTTCGACGGCGAGCTGTCGAGACATAACCCGCGCGACTGCCCGGGCCCAAGGCACAGTGCGTTTAGAGCCGATCCCTGGCTGGTCCATCACCGTATCCATCGCCGTCCCCCACCGGACGTGACCCTGAGGTTGGCTCAGAGCCCTTTGAGAACCCGAATATTATCCTGATAGGCTGCTTCGCCACCTTTGAACACTGCGGTTCCGGCAACAAGCGCATTCGCGCCCGCCGCGACGCACGCCGCCGCATTGCCTGCGTTTACGCCGCCATCGACCTGGAGCGTAATGTCGAGGCCAAGGGCTTGGATCCGCTCCCGGATGGTGGTGATTTTGCGCAGTTGGCTGTCGATAAAGCTCTGGCCACCAAAGCCCGGATTGACGCTCATGACCAGGATCAGGTCGAGGTCTTCCATCACCCATTCGATCACGCTCAGATCCGTCCCCGGATTCAGCACAACCCCGGCCTTGGCGCCAAGCTTGCGGATCTGGCGCAAGGTGCGGTGCAGGTGCGGACCCGATTCCGGGTGCACGCTGAGGATATCCGCCCCAGCCTCGCGGAAGGCTTCGAGATAAGGGTCGGCCGGTGCGATCATCAGATGCACGTCAAAGGGCAGAGACGTGTGCGGGCGAAGCGCCTTGACGACATCCGGGCCGATCGTGATGTTGGGCACGAAATGTCCGTCCATAACGTCGATATGGACCCAGTCGGCACCCGCAGCAGTAATGGCGCGTACTTCGTCGCCCAAGCGCGAAAAATCA
This sequence comes from Asticcacaulis sp., assembly GCA_036834925.1. GTDB lineage: Bacteria > Pseudomonadota > Alphaproteobacteria > Caulobacterales > Caulobacteraceae > Asticcacaulis. The sequence continues at coordinate 7,798 of DAITMY010000044.1, read as the reverse complement.
GACGCCAAGATCGACGGGCAAATAAGGGGAGATGTGTGACTCATACCAAAGCCCTAGCGGAGGGCTGGCGCTTTGTTCAAGTCAACAATCCGATTTTGCGATCACGATTGGCGGCGGAGCCGGGCAACAAAGAATCCGTCCTGGCCACCAGACCGGTGGTGAGGCAAGAGCCGCAACCACCCCTCGGGGGTTACACTGGCCTCAGGCGCGCCGCAGGCCTCGGCCACGACCGGCTCGGTGCTGAAATCCGGCTGGCGACGCAGAAAGGCGAGAACCTGAGTCTCCCCCTCTTCGCGCTCCAGCGAGCAGACGCAGTAAACCAGTTGCCCACCCGGCTTGACCCGCGCCGCGAGGGCATCGAGCAGGCGGTGCTGCACATCGGCCAGCTTGCCAATCTCGGACGGCTTAGCCCCCCACAACACATCGGGTTGACGGCGGAAGGTCCCAGTCGCTGAACACGGGGCATCCAATAAGACCCCGTCGAACGTGCGTGGATCATCCCACTTTTCGGCATCAGCCACGATCACTTCGGCTTCAAGACCTGTACGGGCGAGATTATCCCGCACCCGCTTGATCCGGTTAGCGGACCGATCAAGAGCCGTGACCTGTCCGCCCAAAGCCGCTAGCTGCATCGTCTTGCCGCCCGGGGCGGAGCAGGCATCGAGATAGGTTTTGTCCGGCCCGATATCAAATAACCGCGCCGGAATGGCCGCCGCCGCATCCTGGACCCACCAAGTGCCGTCTGAAAAATGCGGCCAGCGGGCCAAGTCCCCGCGCAGACGTGAGCGCAAGCTGCCGCCTGGCAGGATTTCGCCATCCAGCGCCTCGGCCAGAGCCGCCGCATCCGCCCGCGGGTTCAGAGACAGGTCCGTGGCGGGCTCCAAAAGAATGATATCGCACAGGGCCGCCGCATCGTCAGGGCCATAGGTCGCAGTCCAGCGCTGCCACAGCCAGTCGGGGGCCAGACGACGCGGATTGACCGCCGGAACGCCATCGCGGATCACCCCGCGCAGCACGGCATTGATCAGGCCCTTGAACGGCCGGGTCGCCACTTCGCGCTCGGCCATTTTGACCGTCGTCGAGACCGCCGCAAAATCCGGGACATCCATGCCGAGGATCTGAGCCAAGCCGATCCGCAGCAGACCGACCACCTGGGCGGAGGGCCGCTTGGTCAGCCGCTTTTCAAGGATCGCTGAAATCTGACCGTAGCGTCGCAACACCAGCAAGGCCAATGCTCGGGCAAAGGCCCGCTCACTGTCGGACAGTTTCAAAAAGGTCGGATGGATCGCGGCTTCGTCGAAACCACCCCGGCGGGCCAGGGCCGCTTCAACAAGACCAAGGGCCGCAATGCGGGCCGGTAGGCCAATGTCTGTGCTCATGCTTTCCATTTGACGCAGTTTGTTGCGGTTTGCAAACAAGGCGACACAATCCCGTAGCCTCCGGGCCCAGAGACGGACTATAAACAGGTCTCAGTTCTGATCCGAACTCGGGCGGAATCCGTCGCGAGCGTTGTGAGTGGGTAAGCAGGCGTGATGGCGGATGCGGGCATGTGGCTAGGGCTGATCGGATTGGTCGGGGCCTTGTTTGCCTTGGATCTCAGCCCTTGGCCGCGCCCTTTAGCCACTTGGCGGCGGCGACACCCACACCGCTGGGCTGCGGTCATGGCCGTGCTGGTGATCGCGCTTTCCGGGTTTACCCTAGGCTTTGGGCCCCGCGAAAGTGCCGAACCGTATCTGACCGGTCTTTTGATCGAAACCATACTGACCCTCGACCAGATCTTCATCATGCTGATGGTGCTTCAGCATGCGAAAATTCCAGACATTCACTGGCCGAAATTTGTACGCTTGACGGTGTTGGCCAATGTCATGTTGCGGGTCGCCGGTCTCACCTTGTGGGATAATTTAAGCGGCTGGATGCCTTGGCTGATCTATGCCGGGGCTGTGCTGATGATCTTTCTGGGAATTCGGCTGCTGTTTGCCTGTTCCAAGGGTCAGACCTTTGTGCCGGATCTGGGCGAAGACCCGCGCATTCGGTTTCTCAAACGCCATGTCCCCCAAGCGGGCTGTCCGAATAACCCAAACCTTATGGGCTGTGATCCCGATCCCGTCACCGGCCAGCCGCGCCGTGGACTGACGCCGCTTGGGGTCTGTTTCGGGTTCATCCTCTGGGCCAGTTTTATTTTGTCTGCGGATTCAGTGGTCGTGACCTTTGCTATCACACAAGATCTGTGGACCGCCTTGCTGATCAATGCTGGGGCGCTGATCTTGGTCCGACCGCTATTTATGAGTCTTCGGCACCATTCGGGCCGGTTTGAAACCTTCCGGCCCAGTCTGGGGCTGATGCTGGTGTTTTTAGGGGCGCAAGTCTTTGCCGGGCTGAGCCTGTTCGGTCTTACGCCGTCTCAGGTCAGCCTGGCGGGGATATTGGGCCTCTCTTGTCTGGGCCTTGTAGCCTATGGGTTACGACATCGTCCTAAGCCAGAGTAACCGTCAGTTAAACAGACCGCGGATCCAGCGAAGACTGATGATGGGCCTTCTCAGGTGATCAATACAGTCTTCAGGTCCGTAAATCAGTCGCTTTGTACGATTGATCAGAACAGCGGGTCGGTTGATTGCGTTGGAAAACTCTATAACCGCTTGATCTGGAAACGCCGTCTTCATGATAGACCGTGGCGTTTCAATAAGCGAAAAATTCAAACTCTCAGTCGCTATCGGCGCATAGTAGTAGTAGCCGGGGTAGCTAAATTGTCTTTGCACTGGGGGAGCATTGAAGCCCATGGGCGACATACAGCCCATATGGCTACCGGTTGACACAAAGTTTGGGTTTGTTGGGTAGGGGTGAGAGTTAAGATGATATTGAGCCAGATGTGGATTGACGCTGTAATTGTCGATCGACAGACTGGACGTATAATTCATGCAATTCTCCCTGTTTCCTTTGCGTAACGGCGCTAAACCGAACATTCAAAGACCGATGGGAGCGCCGTTACAGTAAAAGCGGCACGATATGCGTAAAACAAATCAACATAGTACTTTAAGCAATGATTTTGTTTTACAGTAGAACTCTAACCGCGAGTCGTAAAAGAGTCGAGTCACAGACTCATGAAATTATCCACAGACCGGGCGCTGCGCAAATATCACAGCGCCCGTGGCACATAAAGCACACTCAGGTCGTGGGGACAGAGGTTCCGCTGCGGCGACGGGTAACGCCCAACTCCAGCAACGCGCGGACCCGGTTATGGGTGGCTGGGTGGGTCGAAAACAGATTGTCCGCACCCTTTCCTGCAAGCGGATTGATGATGAACAAATGTGCCGAAGCGGGATTATGCTCGGCGCGAACATTCACAGTGCCCCGAGCATAGGTCTCGATCTTTTCCAAGGCCGAAGCCAGCGCGTTGGGATCACCACAGATTTCTGCTCCAACCCGATCCGCTTCATATTCGCGCGTCCGGCTGATCGCCATTTGGACGATCATGGCCGCAAAGGGAGCCAGGATCATCAGCAAAAGACTGCCCACCATACCGCCGATCCCGCCGCCCTCTTCGTCTTCGGAATTGCTCCCGTTGAAGAAGAACGCAAAGTTCGCAATGGCCGAAATGGCCCCGGCAATGGTGGCAGTAACCGTCATGATCAGCGTGTCGCGATTTTTGATATGGGCCAGCTCATGGGCCATCACGCCTCGGATCTCGTCACGCGTCAGCATGTGCAGGAGGCTGGTGGTGGCCGCGACCGCGGCATTCTGGGGGTTACGTCCGGTGGCAAAGGCGTTGGGCTGATCCCCCGCGATAATCGTGATGACCGGCACCGGCATGCCCGCCTTGTGTGCCAAGGCCTTGGTGTCGAGCACATAGTTGCGCACGACGGGATCTGGATGGGTTTCATCCACCGGCTGAGCGCCATAGGTCTTGAGCACCATCTTGTCGGAATTCCAGTAGGCGAAGGCGTTCATCGCCAAGGCCAGCCCAAAGGCGATGAGACTGCCCACAGGGCCGGCAATCATAAAGCCCAGCGCCATGAACAGCGCGGTCAGGGCGGCCAGCAGCATGAAGGTTTTCATCGGGCTCATCGGGGGTCAAGACTCCTTTGGTCTGGTTTAGCGGGGCAAAGATCGGTCATGGCGGTGATACGGGTCTGGTCAAACGCCGTATTGTTCTCATATGGGTGTCTATACGCGCGCCAGAAGAGGGGTCCATGTCAGAAAACGACCAGTCCGTGCCGACCGAACCCTTAGAAAACGGGCCAGAGGGCGCCGCACCGGGGAAAATCCTGTCAGACGCCGCGCGCCGTGCGCTCGAAGAAGCGGCAGCCCGACGGGCTGAGACAGAGGCCCTGGAACGCGCAGCCCTATTCCCCAGCGAGGACGGCGGGCCAAGCGGGCCAGAGCCCACCCGTTACGGGGACTGGGAGCGCAAGGGCGTGGCCGTCGACTTTTAAGGCTTAATGCGAAGCGGCCATCTCGGTCAAAATCGCTTGCGCGGCGGCCACCGGATCCGGGGCCGCCGTAATCGGTCGACCAATCACCAAGTGTGACGCGCCCGCCGCCAGGGCGGCTGCCGGCGTTGCGACCCGCTGTTGGTCGTCCTTTGCGGCATCGGCCGGGCGCACACCCGGGGTGACAATCAAAAAGTCCGCCGGAACACGCGGGCGGATCAATTCAGCTTCGAGCGGGCTGGCGACCACCCCGTCAAGACCGCAGTCCAAGGCTTGGTCCACGCGGCGCAGGATCAGATCGCGCGTGTTAAATCCATAGCCCATTTCAATCAGATCCGCGTCGGTCAGGCTGGTCATCACCGTCACGCCCAAGAGTTTTGTGGTCGCCGATCCGCGCCCGCGCACGGCCGCGCGCATCACCTGGGGCTCGGCATGGACAGTGAGAAAATCACACCCGCCCTCGCATACAGAACGGGCCGCTCCTTCGACCTGGGCCCCGATATCGTGCAGCTTCCAGTCTTGGAACACCTGTTTGCCACTGGCTCGTAGCGCATGGGCCAGAGCCACCCCATCGCGCGCCAACAGGGTCAGGCCAATCTTATAGACCGAGACCGCATCCCCGAGCGCCGCCACCAGGGCGCGGGCCGCATCGGCATTGTCATAATCGAGCGCCACCATCAGACGGGGATCAGCAACAACTGGCATAGATTAGCTCCGGGGGTGCAAAAGCGGACGAACCATGACAAGACAGTGACGAACACAGGTCGTCCCAGATCCGGGACCGGTCATGAACGGGGCATGTCATGGGCTTGCTGGAATTTTCCGTCAACTTCTTTGTCGCCCTGTTCGCTTTGTTGGATCCCATCGGCAATGTGCCCATTTTCGCGGCGGCGACCGGTTCGGCGAATAATGCCCAAAGACGCTGGGTCGCTTTTTATATCAGCCTGTTTGCTGCGGCGTTTCTGGCCTTTTTCTACTTTACCGGCTTGGCCATCCTGCAATTCTTTGGGGTGTCGATGGAAGCCTTCCGCATCGCGGGGGGGATCTTGTTGTTTCTGCTCGGGCTGGATATGGCCCGCGGGGACTTTATCGGCATGTTCGAGGCGGCAGAAACGCGCGTGACAGAGACCGCTGAGGGTGTGGCCCCAAGCAGCCGCGATTATGCCCGAAAACGGTTCGAGAACCTGATCGTCCCGTTTGGAATCCCGTTGCTGATCGGCCCGGGGGCCATTTCAACCGTGATCATCCAAGCGGCCGAGGCCCAGAAGCTCGGCCACGCCGGGACCGCAGCGGGATTCGGGGTGATCGTGCTGGTTAGCGCCGCCCTTATGGGTACTTTTTTCCTCACCAGTCACATTTCCAAACTGCTGGGCCGGATTGGCATGGTGATTGTGATCCGGGTCTTGGGGCTGATCCTGTGCGCCATGGCCGTGCAGTTCATCATCTCCGGGATCGGCGACACCACCGCCAATCTGATCGCCCCGAACGTGGCCCACCCCTATTCGGGCAGCAAGTAGGTTCACAGAAAAAGGCCCCGGTTACCCGAGGCCTTTGACGTGTCTGGTTTCAATTACTGTGATCAGGCCGCACGCAGGGTCTGCAGGAACTTCTGCACTTCGCTGCGCAGATATTCGGCCTGTTGACCCAGCTCGCGCGCTGCATCCATCGATTGCTTGGCGGAGGCCCCGGTCTCTTCTGAACCTTCGCGAACGGTTTCAATCGAGCGGTTGACCTCTTCGCTGAGGGCCGCATCCTGGGTGGTATTGCGGGTAATCTCGTGCACCGCCGAAGATTGCTCTTCAATGGCCGCTGAAATCGCCGTGGAGACTTCGCTGATTTCAGTGATCGTTTGCGAGATGTCGGCGATCGCGGATACGGCCTCTTCGGTTGCGGTCTGAACCTCGCGGATTTGGCGGGTCACTTCTTCCGTGGCCTTGGCCGTTTGCGACGCCAGAGTTTTTACTTCGCTGGCCACCACGGCAAAGCCCTTGCCCGCCTCGCCAGCCCGTGCCGCTTCGATGGTGGCATTGAGGGCCAACAGATTGGTCTGGCTAGCGATATCGTCGATCAGTCTAACCACGGCGCCGATGCGTTCTGCGGCGGTAGTCAAGGTCTGGACCGTGGTCTGAGTGCTCGCAGCCTTTTGTGCCGCCTGACGCGACACGTCATTAGCGTGGGACACTTGTGAGGCAATTTCACCAACCGAAGCGCTCATTTCCTCAGCCGCAGAGGCCACGGCATTGATGTTCGCGGACGACACCTCGGCCGATTGCGACACAGCCCGGGTCTGGCGCGAGGTATCCTCGGCGGTCTGGGTCAGTGCCCCGGACGAGGCCTGAAGCTCAGTTGAAGCCGAGGCGACCATATCCACAACGCTGAGAACCGTGCGCTCAAACGTCTTGGCCAAGGCCTCAAGGGAGGCCTTTTTCTCAGCTGCGGCTTTTTGTTCAAGCTCGGCCTGCTGCTGGCGCATCGATTCCACGGCTAGGGCGTTTTCCTTAAATACATTCAAGGACGCAGCCATTTCACCGATTTCGTCACCAGAGCCGAGGCTGGGGACAGACACCGCCAAGTCCCCGTCCGCGAGACGGGTCATGGCCCGGGTCATGCCGTTGAGCGGGGCCAAGACACCCTTGAGCACAACCCACAGAGCTGCCCCCATCACACCCAGTGCGATCAAGCCCGCGATCACCATCATGATGACAGCATTGCGCATGTCCAGTTCGTTAGTGGCGTAGATATCCTGAGCCACGCGAAGCTGAAGCTCAACGATCTTGCTGACATCGCCCGTCACCGGATCAATTGCCGGGTAGAGCGTTTTGTTGATGTAGGTCTCAAGAGCGGCACTGTCTTGTCGGCTGATGATCTGTTCCAGCTCGACAACCTTGGTATCCGCGACAGCCATATTCGCCTTGGCCTGAGCCACCAGCACCTTTTCCTCATCCGTGAGGTAGGTCTCGGTATAGGACGTCCAGTTTTTTTCAATGCCGGATCGCGCATCGGCAACGGCCTTGCTGCCCTCTGCCCAGCTAAACTCGCCACTGCGAACCTTGTGTGAGGCATCAACAATGTTAATCGCATAGAGGTCAGAGACGACTTTCAGCTGCTGAAGCGGCACAACCCGATCCGCAACCAGGGTCTCGATCCGTTTGTTGGATTGCTGAAGCTTATAGTAACCCAGTCCGCCCATGAGCAGGGACACGGCACTGAGGGCGCCAAGACAGGCGATCAATTTCGCCTTGATACTAAGTGTCACGGCAGAAGTCCTTTCACAACGTCCTGCAAACTTAAACACAGCAAATAAACATGTGGTAAATACCCCGGAATAGGAATGGGGAACGGCACATACTACAATTGCTAACTAAAAAATT
>DAITMY010000043.1:0-11652 GCA_036834925.1 Asticcacaulis sp. | reverse complement strand
GCCCTACCCCGCTGCGATATAGGCTTTTAAGGTCTGAGCCTCTGCCTCAGCGGCGGCGATTTTGGCCTTAACAAGGTCGCCAATCGAAACAATCCCCGCCAGCTTACCCCCCTCAATCACGGGCAAATGACGGATGCGACGGTCGGTCATGCGGCCCAGCAACGTATCCAAGGTTTCGCCCGGCACCGCATAGATCACATCCCGGGTCATCAGATCCCGGACGGGTTGCTTCATGGCTGTTTCACCGTGAATCGCCACGGCCCGTACCAGATCGCGTTCGGAAATGATCCCGACCACCTCGTCTTGATCATTGGTGACGACGAAGGCCCCGACCCGGCGCGTGTGCAGGAGCGCAGCTATGGCCGACAGGGTCTCATCCGGCTTTACGGTATAGACACGATCACCCTTGGCATTAAGTAACTGCTTGATCAACATGACATTTCCTCCCGACGCTCTTACACGAGAACATCATTATTCGGAAAGCGTCCCTCACATTTAAGATTTTGGCAACTGTATTTTCTGTGATCAACGCTCCGCTGCACTGCACACTCGGTGGTGACCTTTGTATTCTCTAAAGAATACGCCCCCTCATATCCTGTCGGCTGCGTGCGTAACCTTAACGGCTAAAGGCGCGGCCCCAGAGCGGAAAGGTTAGCAGACCAAAGGCATAGCCGATCAAATGCGCCTCCCACGCAATCGATACCGGCCCCAGTATGGGAAAGAACGCCAGCCCCGCAATCAGCAGATTGATCAGGGTATAGACGAGTGTCATGCCAAGCACTTGACGGTTGTTAAGCGGCGCGAGGGTCCGCACCCCATAGGCTTGAGGCTCCATAAGCCGGATCCCCGCCCCCATCAGACCCGACACGGCCCCCGACGCGCCAATCACCGGCACCCCAGATCCGGCATGGATCACGGCAAAACCTAAGCCTGAAACCACACCGCACGTGAGATAAAAGAGGAAAAATCCCATGACCCCCCGTATGCCTGTCCCGAAATGGCGAGACACCGCCGTCGCAAAGGCGAGCCCAAACCCGGCATTCATAAGCACGTGGGCCCAACTGCCATGCAGAAACAGCGACGTAACCAGGCTGGATGCGGTGTCCGCAGACAAGGCCGCCGGGATCAAGGCATATCGGTAGATCAGATCGGCCTCATCCAATGCCCGGCTTTGCAGCGCATAGGCGCCGATCAAGCCAAGAATGAGCGCGAGCGCCGGCCAAGGGGTTTTGAACATCGGCTCGCGCGGACGGTCTTGGGTCTGCGGCTGCGGACTGTTCATGGGCGCGTCCCCTTTAATGGTCTGATGTGGGCTCTCTCTACAGAGCACGCGACCCGCGGTCTATGCCCACGGTCTATGTCTATGCTTCATACGCACATCACCCGCTGCGCGGTCAGTTTCGGCCTGATCTCCACTTCAAAAACAGACCCGCGTGTCATGCGCTAAGGCTGCGACCGGTGGATGTCATCAACGCGGCGCAAACAGTCTTTACCTTTACAGAGGCTTACAAGGCGTTGCGGCGCGCGAAAGCCTTAACCCTGCACCGCGGCCAGGGCATCCTGAAGGCGGCCCCTCCATTTCGGCATATCTGCAATCGCAGCCTTTAGCTGTTTTGCCAAATGCGGCTTAAGACAAGCTGCGGCCTCATCTGGCGCTATGTTTTTCATCTCTAAAAATAAAGCCAAGTTAAAAACCAAATCGGCTTCAGGCAGATAGCCTCGTCTTTGGCTTTTCCAACCCTGCACCCCCGTAGCGTCATCGCGCCACTGATCGAAGTGAAATACATTATTTGCCATAAACACGCCGAAACCTAAGAAACAGGCCACTTGATCGGTTAAAAACTCTTCTTCGTCGTCATCACAGGGCAAGTCGTCATGAATCGCGTGGATCAAGTAGTGCGATAACTCATGTGCCATTGTCGCTACTAGCGAAACTGGATCTTTTAAAATTCCAGGGTTATAGATAATCAATGCACCATTAGCGTGATTATTAATAAACATACCAAGTGGCATTTTCTCACTTGGCATTTGAATGAGTTCGTATTTACTTTGCTCATAAGCTTGCTTATCGCCCTCAAGCGTGATCTGCCACTCTTGCATTCCCGCATAAGTTTTAACTTGATCTAAAATATCAACAGCAAATTCATGCCCCTCTTTTTCAGATTTGAAATATCCAGCTGAAGGCAAAACAAGTCGAGTTTCTTGAAACATCGGCGTATGATAAAGGTTCTTTATCAGCCAGCACATATTATTTACATGCCATTCTGCTACACCGTTATCTAAAAATGCTTTTTTCTTAAATGGCCACATCGCTTATCCTATAGTGTTAAATCGTTGCTCATTGAGCCGATAATAAAAAATACAGCGTCCATACGGGATGCAAATCACGATCTAATGCTGAACGCCATCACTCGCCATGCGGCTGCCTGTGCTGAAAAGGGACACCTCAAGCCTGAAAAAACACGGCTTGCAGACTTATAGCTCCCCTTTGTACGCCCCCTTGGCCTTTACCTTATTGGTCAATCACACGCCGACAACAGGAAAATAATCCACATTGATGCCCGAAAAGGGTCAAGACGCAAAACCGATCGGCAATGCGGTCGATTTCCCTAGTTCTATAATGACGCATTAAGGCGATCAATGCACCCCACATTCGCCCCCGGCGTGCAGACGGCGGATTTAAAGCCGTTCTTAAGGTTAGTAGGCTACCAGTGGCCTTGAACTTGCTGATTAGGGGCAAAATGCCTCCGGGAGCTGTCCCATGTTGAACCACCTTGTGCGTAGCACTGCCCTTGCGGCCCTGATCGGCGTGAGCTTTGTCACACCGGTCCTGGCCCAGTCCATGCAGACGCGGTCTTCTGACTTTAATTATGGCTACGGACGGCGTCCGGGTCAGGATACGCAGGGGATCGACCCCAGCACCCGCGATGCCAATGGCAATCGGGTCATTCTGGATGGCGTGATCCAGACGGGTTCCGACTTTAGTATGTACGCTCGCACCCGCACCTCCGGAGCCGGGGATAACTATTCCGGGGCTGGTGCGCTCGGCGGGGCGACGGCCATCGGCAATAATCTTCAGGTCATTGTCAACGGCTCGCATAACACCGTGATCGTAGACTCGGTCCAGACCAATAACGGCAATGTCACGGCGACCGCGACGGCCACCGTCGCCGGTCAGCGCGCCAGTGTTACCCAAACCGCCCCGACCGGAACCTTGACCTATGGCGCGCGCAATGGCGTGGCCCCGACCAATAGCTCGCTTGGCACGCTTGGTGCATCAAGCTTGGACACGTCTCTAAATGGAAAGCTCGACCTCAATGCTGACCCGTTCTGATACTCAAACCCGTAAGGGGCCGCAGAAAGTCCTGCGCCTGGCCGGTGTGCTTCTGGCGACAGCAGCTCTGGGGGCCTGTGTGTCGCCTTCGGCAGGTCCAAGCGGGGTCTATGCCCGTCCGATCGGCAATGCGCCGGTGACCGCCAACCCCACGGCCTATTCGAATGCGCTTGTGTGCCTTGGCAGCTTTGCCCGCAGCCGTAACCTCGCCTCCCCACGCATGGCGGTTGGCCGGATCTCGGACTACACGGGCAAGGTCGAACTCGAAGGCGGTCGCAAGATCACCCAAGGGGCCTCGCTGATGGCCATGACGGCGCTGGCGAAGTCCGGTGCCCGCCAGGTCGAGCGCTTTGACACCTCGGTCAGCGAGCTTGAGCTGAAATATGCCAATAACAAGCTCATCACCGACAATATGACGGCCAATCCGACGGCCCCGGGGGACTATCGCAAGATCGTCGCCGGACAGATCGCCGGATCGGACTTCCACATCGTCGGCGGGATCACCGAGCTGAACTACAACATCCGCTCCTCGGGCGTGGACGCCTATGTCGGCGACGCCGATCCGCGCGATCCCAAGGGCCTGATCAATGGCCGCCTCTATGTGATGAACGTCGCCCTCGACCTGCGCCTTGTCGATACCCGCACCCTCGAAGTCGTGGACGTGATCTCCTATCAGAAGCAGATCATCGGCCGCGAAGTGCGCGCCGGGGTGTTCGACTTCTTCAATGGCAACATCTTTGACATCTCAGCGGGTGAAGGCGCGTTGGAGCCGATGCAACTGGCAGTCCGCGCCCTGATCGAGCGGGCCACGCTTGAGTTCATGGCCAACCTCTACGGTGCTTCGGGTCCTGAGGTCTGTCTTTCGGCCCAGGACGACTTCCTCAATGCCCCGACCACTGGCCTGACCGGCATGGTCACCCCAGCTTATGACAATCTGGATACGAACAATGCGCGCACCCGTGAAGACCCGAAACGCTGGCGGAATGTTGACGCCCCCAAGCGCGGCGATGCCCAGCCTGCCGCTCAGCAACCGGTCCAGTCTAATGGCCAACAGCCTGCTGGCGGCACTGCCACTGTGCCTGCTCCTCGCCGGTCCCGCTACTAGTCAGGTCGCCCCGCCTGCCCCGCCCGCACCGGCGGCGGGACAGGCAAAGATCCTGAACACCCAAATCCAGCTCGGGGACGTCTTTTCGACCCAGACCCTGGATGTGGTGGATAACTATGGCCAGATGACAGTATCTACGGACGCGGTCGGCAATACGCTGCACAGCGGCGCGACCGGCGTTCCAGCCGATCTGACCTCGGCCCAGACCTCCACAGGCGCAGTGCGCGCGAGCACGACGGTCAATGCCGTCAAAGCCGCAGGTACGCCTGTGACGTTGCGCACGCAAGCGACGGCCAACACCGGCGGCTTTACCGCCAATGAGTCCAACGTCACGGTTAATGTCACCCAGACCCGCAACACCGGGGAGGTCATGGCCGACACCCAGCTCAATGCGGCGGATGCCAATATCTACCAGCATGCCGATGTGAAAAGCACGGCCATCGGTAACACTCAAACCTTTGAGCACAAGATCGGACGCCTCGAAAGTCAGGTGACCCAGACCAACAGTGCCGTCACCCAAGCCCGCACCGGGGCTGTGGTGTCCTATATCCCCTCTCCGGCGGTGTTCGACTCGGCGGCGGTCAGCAACCATGTGTCCAGCAATGGCACCAGCCAGGCCACCACCGAGCTGACGGTGCGTCAGACCAAGTCCCAGGAAGGCGCGCGCACCCAGGCCTCGACCTTTGCCAATGTCGGCAATGCCTGGGATCTCAAGGGCAAGGCCGGCGCTACGGCCAATGTGATCGATATCGGCAATACTGGCGGCAGCCTGATCGTCGACGCCGGTCAGACCAACACCAACTATGTCCGCGCCGAAAGCGTGGTCACGGCCTATGAGTTCGGCGTTGCTCAGTCCGAGGCCAATGGTGTCGGCAATGCCGCCACGGTCGGCAACAACGATGTGTACCTGCGCCTCGACAACACCCAGTTCAACGACGGCGGGGTCGATGTCCAGGCCAGCTTCGAAGGTCATAACGGCTACGACAGCTATGTCACCGCCAATGCCATCGGCAACACCCTGACGGCCTATTCCTGTGCCGCCTGTAAGTCGGACATGGGCGTGACCAACCACCAGACCAACCAAGACGGGGTCAAGGCTCAGGCCCGTACTGTCATCACCGATGCCGGACGTCACACAATCACCTCAGCGGCGGCGGTGGGGAACTCGGCCTCGATCTATGTGACCCGCCCGCAATAAGGCGGACAGATCACGCAAACATGACAAAGCCGTAAGTTTCCGGCTGTTCGCAATTGCGGCATGGTTGCCCCAAACACAGGGAGCAACCATGCCGTTTTCTTTTTCGCCCGCTCGACCGATCCGCGTTCTCGGAGCCTTGCTGCTGGCCAGCACGCTTCTGACGCCGACCCTCAGCCTCGCCCAGGCGCAATCCCAAGCCAAGGCCAACCCTGCGGCCGTTGCTCCGGCGACCCTAGCCCAGCCGCGCTTTGCCCATGAAACCAGCGACGTGGCGGTGGATCCGGCGGCTCGCTTTGGCCGCCTGCCCAATGGCATGGGCTATGTGATCTATAAAAACGCGACCCCTAAGGGCACCGCTGTGGTGCGCCTGCGCGTTGGGGCCGGTTCGCTCATGGAAACCGAGCGCCAGCGGGGTCTTGCTCACTTTGTCGAGCATATGGCCTTTAATGGCACCAAGAACGTGCCCGAAGGCGAAATGGTCAAGATGCTAGAGCGGTATGGCCTCAAGTTTGGCCCGGATACCAACGCCTACACCAGCTTTGACGAAACCGTCTATATGCTCGACCTGCCGCGCACCGATGCCGAGGTCGTGGATACGGCCCTGATGCTGATGCGCGAAACGGCGGGCAACATCACCTTTGACGCCGCCGCTATTGACCGCGAACGCGGCGTGATCCTGGGCGAAGAGCGGACCCGCAACAGCCCGGCCTTACGTAACTTCGAAGCCCTCGCGCGCTTCCTCGTTCCTGGCCAGAAGCTGAGCGAACGTCTGCCCATCGGCACGGTCGACGTGATCAAGACCGCCCCACGTCAGGAGTTCATCGACTTTTACAACACTTGGTACCGCCCGGAGCGCACTACCCTGATTGTCGTCGGTGATATCGACCCGGCGGACATCGAAGCCAAGATCAAGGCGCGGTTCAGCGACTGGACCGTTCCGGGTAAAGCCGTCGCCGATCCGGACTTTGGCCAGCCCAAACCGCGCGCCTTTGCCCACGCGGGCTATGCCGAGGAAGGGGCCGGTAATTCCATCAGCCTGAACTGGGTGCGCCCCCGCGATAGCCGGCCCGACTCAGAAGCCAAGCGCGCTGAATTGCTACGCGAAAATCTGGTGTTTGATGTTCTGAACCGCCGGTTCAGCGAAGCGGCTCAGTCGGGTAAGCCCGCCTTCCTGTCCGCCAGCTTCAGCAACCAAGACCTGCCAAAGTCCGCAGAGCTGACCTTGCTCGGCATAGTCCCCAAAGAGGGGCAAGCGGAGAAGGCTCTGGCCGAAGCCGAGCAGATGCTCCGCCAATTCCGCGATTTTGGCATAAGCGAAGCTGAACTGACCCGCGAAATTACCGAGACCAAAGCCAGCTACAAGGCCGCCGCTGATGCCGCCGCGACCCGCAACAACGGCGCCATTGCCATGAGCCTCGTTGGGGGGATCAATAACGAGCGTGTCTTTACTGCGCCCCAGCAGAACCTGGCCCGCCTCGAAGCGGCTCTCAAGGGCTTTGACGCCAAGGCGGCCACGGCCTTGATCCCGACGATCATCCCGGCGGAACCGCCGCTTCTGTTCGCGACCACCCCAGCGCCGATCAAGACCGAAGCCTTGGCTCAGGCCCTCAGCGCCTCTCAAGCCGTCAAGGTCACCGCCCGCGCTCAGGATAACGCCGTCGCCTGGCCCTACAGCCAATTCGGCACGCCCGGCAAAGTCACCAAAACCGTGTCCAATAAAGAGTTCGGCTTCACCGCCGTCACCTTCGCCAACGGCGTTACCCTGCTGCACAAGCAGACAGACTTCAAAAACGATCAAGTTCTGGTCGATGTCAGCCTCAATACCGGCACGGCTTTCCTGCCAGCCGGCCAGTTCAATCCGTCCGGCCTGTTGGCCTTTACCGGGCTTTATGCCGGCGGTCTCAAAGCGCTGAACCAGACCGACATCGACAAGGCTCTGGCCGGAAAAGTCTACAGCCTGAACTTCGCCCTTCGCGAAGATGAGGGCAGCCTCAATGGCGCGACCCGCCCGGAAGACCTGCGCACCCAGTTCGAAGTGCTCAGCGCCTTCCTGACTGAACCCGGCCTGCGTCCGGAGCCGTTCGAGCGGATCCGCAATCTGGCCCCGGTACTGTTTCAACAGGTTATGACCCAGCCCCAGGGCGTGTTCAGCTTCAAAGGCAATGCGATCCTTCGCGGCGGTGATAAGCGCTGGTCACTGCCGGAACTGGCAGAACTCCAGGCGGCCAAGACAGACGACATCGCGGCGGCTACCCGCCCGCTGCTTCAACAGACCCCGTTCACCGTCAAGGTGGTCGGCGATATCCCCCTTGATAAGGCGATCGAAGAAGCGGCCCGCACCTTTGGCGCCCTGCCCGCACGCGGCGCTGAGCGCCAACCGGCCAAGGAAAACCTCTCGGTCCGCTTCCCGGCGGCAACGGGTAAACCGGTTGTCCTGACGCACAAAGGCCGCGCCGATCAGGCCCTGGCCTTTGCCGCCTGGCCGACCACCGATGCGATCTCCGACACCCGCAAGGCCCGCGCCATGCGTCTGTTGTCCGAGGTGTTGTCCAACCGTTTGCTGGATGAAGTTCGCGAAAAACAAGGGGCCAGCTATTCGGCCTCGGCCAGCAGCAGCCAGTCGGATGTTTTTCCGGGCTATGGCTATATCTCGGTCTCGGCCCCGGTCACCGCGGCCAATGTCGATGGCTTCTATGACACGGCGCGCACCATTGCGGCGGCCATGGCAACCGGCCCGATCACGCAAGACGAGATCGACCGCGCTCGCAAACCGATCTTGGAAAGCTGGAAAAACCGCCAGAAGGACAACCAGTTCTGGGTGGGTGGCCTCAGCCTGAAGCCCAAGGATCTGACCGACCTGCGCACCTATGAGGCCGACTATCAGGCCATCACCGCCGCTGAGCTTCAGACCCTGGCCAAGACCTGGCTCAAGCCCGAGACCTTCTTTGCCATCTCGGTCCTGCCGGAAACTCCGGCGGATCCAGCTCCGGCTCAGAAATAATCAGCAAACGACTAGACCAACAAAAAGCCCCGGCGGATCCGCCGGGGCTTATTTTTTTGCTATTGCGCGGTGCGACCACCGTCTTGGCTGTTGTCCGGTGAGCCGCCCTAGAGCGGCAAGACCTTAGTGGACGATCCCACCGACGCCACCGTCCAGCACCAGCGTGCCACCGGCACTGTGGCTGCTTTGAGCCGAGGACTCTTTGTAAGCGGTATAGGTCTCTTCGCGGGTCATGGTCAGGATCTTAACACCCGTCCCAAAACGCCGCAGCAACGAACGCTCGTTACAGGCCCGCTGGGCAATCTGGGTCTTACACGACACATTCCCGCCCCGGCTGTGATAAAGGGCTTCACCCCGGCCACAGGTCAGGGTCTTGCCGCCGTCCACGCTGATCTTGCCATCATAGTCGGCATAGGTAACCTGAAGCGTGGTCCCAGCCATACAGCGGTAAAGCTCACCGTCATAAGCCTCAGAAATCTCACGATCCGGACGCACTTGCGAGGCCGGATGCGGCACGCGCTTGTCGTCGATACAGACCGCCTGCAGGACAACGCGCTTGGTCACCTTGCGGCTCGCCGAGTAGGCTTCACGGGTCGCTTCAGCGGCCCCATGCACCATGAAATTCGGCACTACGGCGACGTTGCCCGGCCCTTGCGACCAGTTGCCATAGCCGCCGCTGGCATAGACGATCCCCCCGGCCCCCGAGCGGTTAAAGCTGCCGACTGTGGCCGACGCGTTGCCTGAGGCATTGATCGTTGCCGAGGCGCTAGCGTTGACATTCACATTGACGTTCACATTGCCGCCATAGCCCCCGCCCGGCTTACCCGGATGGGTGGGCGGGGTCGGCGGCGCCGGCGGCGCGCAGCACGGCGGCGGCGGCGGACAGGCCGAGTGACACTGGGCCTGAGCCTCTGTCGCAGAAACCAGCAGGCCAAAACCCGCCAGGGCGGAACAAGCAGTCAATATCTGTGCGCGCATGAAACGCTCCTTATTCAGTCCGGCTAGCTGTAGCAAACCCTGTACCAACCGACCGTGACCCACAGCCATACCGCATGGCCCTTGCTGTTTTGCTAACCCCCACAGGATTTTCGCCCTATTGGGACATTTTCCCCAGGGAATGTCCCGGAATTCCCGCAAATGCCCCTGTACCGGCAGGCTTCTTGCCTGTTCCGGGCCAAGGAGATCCCGTTTGCTTCATTCCAGCACACAAACCCTGCTGAACTACTGGTTCAGCCTGCGCCACGGAAAACAGGTTCCGTCGCGTCAGGCGTTTGATCCCACGCGCCTCAGTCGGGTTTTACCTCAACTTATGATGCTGAGTTTAGAGCGGGACCGCTATCCCTTTCGCCTGTAAGGGGGCCTATTGGTCCAATTGCACGGCCATGAGTTGCGCGGGCTCGATTTCGCCAATCTGTTCGCCGCCCCCTATCGCGCGGGACTGCGCGAAGCCCTCAGCCTCAGTGTGTCCCAAAATACGCCAGTGGTGCTCAGCCTGGTGGGCCGCACGTCCCGCAATGGCACACTGAAAATGCAGATCCCCCTCGCGCCCCTCGCCGATGCCACGGGGCGAACAGACCGGCTGGTTGGGCTTTATCAGCCGCTCGCGCCTCTGGACGCCCTCGACGGCGACACGCTCGTTAGCTTTGCCTTGCGCAGCGCCAACCTGACCCAATCGGCCAACGGCATCATGCCGCCGCATCTGCGGCTGGCGGCCGTCGATGGCCACGCCCTGCTCGCCAGTCCCGCTTAAACTGAAATCGTCAACCGGGGATCAGGCTCAGGTCTCCCCGATACCGTCGGGCGTTCTCAACATAATGGGCTGCGGACAGCTTGAGGAACGCGATCTGTTCAGGCGACAGCTCGCGCACCACCTTGGCCGGACTGCCGACAATCAGAACACCGTCGGGAAACACCTTGCCCTCGGTGATCAGCGCCCCGGCCCCGACAATCGAATTGGCGCCGATGACCGCTCGGCCCAAGATCACCGCGCCGATCCCAATCAGACAGTTATCCCCGATAGTACAGCTATGGACCATGGCCATGTGCCCGACTGTGACCCCGTCCCCAATATGCAAGGGTAAGCCCTCGTCGGAATGTAGCACCGCCCCGTCCTGGATATTGGTTCGCGCACCGATGGTAATCGGGTCATTATCACCCCGGATCACCGCATTGAACCAGACGCTGGCGTCGTCCCCCAAGGTGACGTCCCCGATCACCGTCGCATTGGGCGCAACCCAAGCGCTGCCATTGTCAGGCATTTTCGGCACCCGCTCCCCCAGACGATAAAGGCTCATAGTGGCTTCCTCCCATGCACAGCGGTCATGCCGCAACCTTTCTTTAATCTTAAACCGCGAATCTGGTTAGCGTCTTCATGTGAGGTCAATCGAGTCGCGGACACCCTGTCCCACGCGGCCTCACAGAGCGGAGCACCGAATGGACCGATCCCATCGCGGAGGGACTTCAGGACCGGGAGCAAAGCCAATCGCTTTGCCGGACCGTCCGTCTCCCGGATCCGTTTTCGCTGCCGTTATCCAGCTTACAGTTTTGATCTTTTCCCGGGCGGGCCCTTTCTGGTCCCGCCCCTTTTCATGGCTCAAGGGGACTAGCGTATGACCAAGCGCGCCACCAAACGTTACCTGCGTGAAGGGGTTCTGGACACGGCTCAGTACGGGGATGATGCCAAGATCCGGCGTCTGCCAACCGCCGACCGAGTTGGCTGGAGCCCTCTGGGGACTGAGGACAACGAGCCCCGGCGCGACCAGAGCTATGTCAAAACCGTCAAGGCGAAATCCCCCGGGCAGGCCGCGCTAATGTCGGCCATCGATGAGCGCGCCCTTGTGCTGGCCCTCGGTCCAGCAGGCACCGGCAAGACCTATCTCGCCATCGCCAAGGCGGTCGAAGCCCTCGAAGCGGGCAAGGTCGGCCGCATCGTCCTGTCGCGCCCGGCGGTCGAAGCCGGTGAGTCGATCGGTTTCCTGCCTGGCGATATGGAAGACAAGCTCGCCCCCTATTTG
>DAITMY010000042.1:0-11922 GCA_036834925.1 Asticcacaulis sp. | reverse complement strand
GCTCAAACCCCTCCCCCGGCTTCGGCCGAAGCTCAAGACAATCTGGTGTGGCTCGAAGAGGTCATGGGCGACAAGGCCCTGACCTGGGTCCGCACCGAAAATGAGCGCTCGCTCAATGTGCTGCAAAACGATCCGCGCTATGCCGGTTTGCTCGAAAGCGCCAAGGCCATTGTCAATTCGACCGACCGGATTGCCTATCCGGGCTTCCGCGCGGGCAAGCTCGATAATTTCTGGCAGGACAAGACCAATGTGCGCGGCCTGTGGCGTCGCACGACGCTCGAGAGCTACCGCACCAACGCCCCGGTCTGGGAAACCATCCTCGACTTTGACGCCCTCGCCAAGTCCGAGAACGCCAACTGGGTCTATAAGGGCGCGTCCTGCCTCGATCCTGAAGAGCGCCTGTGCCTGTTGAACCTGTCCGATGGCGGCAAGGATGCCGTCACGGTCCGCGAATTCGATGCCGAGACCAAGACCTTCGTCGCCGGGGGCTTTGCCTTGCCCGAAGGCAAGCAGTCGGTCGCCTGGATCGACAAGGACACCTTGCTGGTGGCCCGCGAATGGACCCCGGGCGAAGTGACCGAAAGCGGCTATGCCTATGTGGTCAAGACCCTCAAGCGCGGCCAAAGCCTTGATCAGGCCACCGAAGTCTATCGCGGCAAGAAGACCGACATGGGGGCCTGGCCCACCGTGATCCGTGATGCCGACGGCAAGGTCGTCGCCCAGATGGTGGTCAACCGCCCGAGCTTCTTTGAAGCCGAGTATTTCGTGATTACCCCCAAGGGTACGGTGCGCCTTGATGTGCCGCGCAAGTCGAGCTTTCAGGCCTGGCTGGCCGGTCAGGCCGTCTTCAGCCTCGAAGAAGCCTGGAACGGCTTCCCCCAAGGCGCTCTGATCAGCTTTGATTTCGACAAGGCCGTCGCGGGCTCGGTCAAGCCGACCCTGATCCTGGCCCCCGGTGAGCGCCAAGCTATCGAAGGCGTTCGCACCACCCGCAACACTCTGGTGGTCGAGCTGAACACCAATGTGACCGGCGAAGTCCGCGCCTATAGCCTCAAGGGCGGCAGCTGGTCGCACAAGGTTCTGGATATGCCCAAGAACCTGACCCTGGGTCTGGGCTCAACCAACAACACCGACGACCGCATTTTCCTCAACGCCGCTGGCTTTACTACGCCGTCGAGCCTCTATCTGGCTGACGCCGCGACGGGTAAGGTTGAAAAGCTGAAGGCGCTGCCGGACAAGTTTGACGCCAGCAACATGGTCGTCCACCAGCGCGAAGCCACAAGCAAAGACGGCACCAAGATCCCGTACTTTGTCGTCCATCACAAAGACATGAAGCACAACGGCGAGAACCCGACCCTGCTCTATGCGTATGGCGGGTTCCAGGTCTCGATGCAGCCGTCCTATTCGGCCAACACCGGCAAGCTGTGGCTTGAGCGCGGCGGGGTGTATGTGCTGGCCAATATCCGCGGCGGCGGCGAGTTTGGACCCAAGTGGCACCAAGCGGGTCTTAAAACCAAGCGTCAGGTCATCTATGATGACTTCCAAGCCGTGGCCGAAGATCTGGTCAAACACAAGATCACCAGCCCGCGCCGTCTCGGCATCCAGGGTGGCTCCAACGGCGGCCTGCTGATGGGCGTCCAGCTCACTCAGCGTCCGGACCTGTGGAACGCCGTGGTGGTCCAAGTGCCGCTTCTCGACATGATGCGCTACCACAAGCTGCTGGCCGGTGCGTCATGGGTGGGTGAATACGGCAACCCCGAGGATCCGACCGAAGGGGCCTTCCTCAAGTCGATCTCGCCCTATCACAACCTGAAAGCCGGCGTGAAATACCCCGAGCCGTTCTTTGTCACCTCGACCAAGGACGACCGCGTCCACCCGGCGCACGCCCGCAAGATGGCGGCCAAGATGCAGGAAATGGGCTTGCCCTTCTATTATTATGAAAACATCGACGGCGGTCACTCCGCCGCCGCCAACCTCCAGGAAGCCGCCAAGCGCGTCTCGCTGGAAATGACTTACCTGACGCGCAAGCTGATGGACTAAGACGATCTCCGCCCCTTACGCTCGTGGTAAGGGGCGGACTTGTTTTTAGTGCGCGTAAACAGCGTTTGTGCCCGTTGTCGGGTTCTGGATGTAGCAGTTATTGCCCCCGCCATAGGTGGCATTCAGCGCCTGTCCATCCGGAAACGGCCACAGACCGTTCAGATGATAGGCCAACGCGTGATAGGTGATCATCTCGACGGCAACAGCGACGACCGCACTGGCCCCGCCATTCACGGTAACGCTCGCACCGCCCGTAAGCGTGAAAATCATCGGATCTAGCTGTCGATTGGTAATAGTCCAGGCCATGGTGTTCTCCCTAATTGGCCCGAAAACGATAGGCGCATATTGACGCTTAACAATCTTAGGTTGATGTTCGGTGCGCAAGCCTGTTGCAACGGACACAGCCAAGCCGCTTAGCCCCGGAGGCCCCATGTCCCGCAAAACCCTGCTTATTCTGGCCACGACCCTTGTGACCCAATCTCTGGTCCTCGGGGCCGCCGTGACCCCGGCTCTGGCCCAAGACGCCGAGACCCGCAAAACCGATGCCTTTATCTGGCTCGAAGAGGTCTATGGCCCCAAGGCCCTCGACTGGGTCAAGGACCAGAACCAAAAGACCGAAACCATTCTGACGACCGACAAACGCTATCCGGTCTTCCGTGATCAGGCCCTCAAGATCTTTACCGCCAAGGACCGAATTGCCTGGCCGTCCCACCGCGCCGGTATGATCGACAATGTCTGGCAGGATGACACCCACATTAAGGGCATCTGGCGTCAAACCAGCCGCGAATCCTATGCGCAAGCGACCCCGACCTGGACCACGCTGCTTGATCTGGACGCCCTGTCCAAAGCCGAGGGCGTGAACTGGGTGTGGAAAGGGGCGGCTTGCCTGAATCCTGAGGAAACCCGCTGTCTCCTACGCCTGTCGGACGGCGGCAAGGACGCCGTTACCGTTCGCGAATTTGACACCACGACCAAGACCTTTGTCCGCGACGGCTTTGCCCTGCCCGAAGGCAAGCAGAACCTGACCTGGCTGGATCAAGACACGATCCTGATCGCCCGCGACTGGGGTGCAGGGTCGATGACCGAATCCGGCTATCCGTTTGTACTGAAGTCGCTCAAGCGCGGCGAAAGCCTTGATCAGGCGACAGAACTGTTCAGGGGCAACGCCAAGGACGTGCAGGTCTCACCGCGCGTCCTGCGCCATCCCGACGGCTCTGTGGCCGCGGTTATGGCGGCGCGGGGTGTCAGCTTCTTTGAAAGCGAGCATCATCTGATTACGGACAAAGGCGCGGTGAAACTGCCCTTCCCGGCCCGGGTCAATATCGAAGCCCTGATCAAGGGACAGCTCGTGTTCGTCACGCGCCAGGCTTGGAATGGCTTCAAGGCTGGCGACGTGTTGGCCTATGATCTCGCCGCCCTCAAGGCGGATCCGGCCAGCGCCAAGCCGACCCTGATCTTTACCCCCGCCGCCAATCAGGCCGTCGCGGGCGTGTCCACCACCCAGAACCACATCGTCGTCAACCTGCTCGAAGACGTTAAAGGTGCCGTGGACATCTATGCCTTCAAGGACGGTCGCTGGAGCGCCGAGCGCTTGCCGCTTCCGGCCAATCAGGCCTTTGGCCTCGGCAGCACCTCGGGCAGCACGGACCTGTTCTTCCTGAGCGGCGAAGGCTTCCTCAACCCCACCACCCTCTATCAGGTCGATGCCGCCGCCCGCACCGTTGCCCCGCTCAAGGCCCTGCCGCCCCGCTTTAACGCCGACAATCAAGTGGTCGAACAATTCTTTGCTACCAGCAAGGACGGCACCCGTGTGCCCTATTTCGTCGTGCGCCCGAAGGGGGTGAAGTTCGACGGCAAGGCCGCCACCATCCAGTTCGGCTATGGCGGGTTCCAGATCTCCAAGCCCCCGGCCTATATCCCGGAAATGGGCAAGCTGTGGCTGGAACGCGGCGGCGTGTTTGTCATCGCCAATATCCGGGGCGGCGGCGAATATGGCCCGGCCTGGCACCAGGCGGCGCTCAAGGAAAACCGCCAGCGCGCCTTTGACGACTTCCATGCCGTGGCCGAAGACCTGATCCGGCGCAAGATCACCGCGCCGAAGCACCTCGGGATCTATGGCCGCTCCAATGGGGGGGTGCTGACCAGCGTCGCCATCACCCAGCGCCCCGACCTCTATAATGCCGCCGTGATCGAAAGCCCGCTGGTGGATATGCAGCGTTATCACCTGCTGCCCGCTGGGGCCTCATGGGTCGGGGAATATGGCAATCCGGAAATCCCGGAACAGGCCGCCTATATCAAGGCCTATAACGGCTATAGCAACCTCAAGCCGGGGGTGCGCTATCCGGTGCCCTATGTCACCACCAACACCAAGGATGACCGCGTGCATCCAGGCCATGCCCGTAAATTTGCCGCCAAGATGCAGGCCATGGGCTACAGCGCCCTCTATCACGAAAATACCGATGGCGGTCACTCGAACGACAGCGATCCTGTGCTCAATGCCGAGCGCTGGGCCCGTCACTACGTCTATCTGTCCCAGCGCCTGATGGACTAGGCAAGACTGTCAAGGCGGCTCCGTTCACGCGAGCGGAGCCGCATAGAAGGCGTTGACCTAGATTAACCCGTCCTCATCTCTATCCTCACGAGTGTGCTTAACCCGCAGAATGACAAGACGTTCCCCGTCCAATAAATAGTATAAAAAGTAAGCCCCCGCAGTCACTCGTCGAACCTCAGCACGGCTATACATATAAACTCTATGTCTCATCCTTGGGTTTTCTAAAATTTTTAGAGGGGCATTCGCTAATCGTTTAAAAACCTTGATGGCAGCTGGCGGATTGACCTTATCTATAAAACGATAGAGCCGTTCAAGATCGGCTCTGGCTTTTAGGGTCCACTCAATAATCATGAATCAAAGCTCTCAGGCTTTGTCATCGAGGCTATCAATCCAGCTCAAAACGTCCTCATGAGCCACGACCTGGCCCGCCTCAAAGTCCAAGACCCCTTCGTGGATGAGCTGTAATTCCGCTTTCTGGGCCTCAACCCAATCCGCAAGCGCTTCTTTGACAATCCAACCCCGTGGCCGCTCCATTTTTTCAGCAAAGGAGTCGATCTGCGCCGCCAGAGCCTCCGGGATATGGGCGGTGATCGTTCTGTTTTCGCTGTCCATATGGCGAGCCCTTAGTCAAACTGCTGAGATATACTTAGCACAGATTGGCATCGCCATGAACAAGGGACTCTCAAAGTCTAAGCGACCGGAGCCGCTTCGCAGATCTCTTTGAGGCTGGTGGCCAAGAGCCGGGCTTCGGGCGTGCGGGCCGAGGCATAGCGCCAGACCAGCACGATGTCCCGCATCGCCTGCTCATTCATCAGGGGGCGGACAGTTACCCGGGCCGTCTCCGCCAAGCCCGCTTGCACGGCCATATCCGGCAACAACGTCACCCCTAAGCCCGCCCCGACCATCTGCACCAGCGTATGCAGGGAGGTGGCGGCAAAGGTCCGGTCCTCACCCGGCGCACTCAGACCACAGGCGGCCAGAGCATGGTCGCGCAGGCAATGGCCGTCTTCGAGCAGGATCAACTCATCGCGGTTCAGGCTCGACAGATCCACCGGCGAGGCCGCGCCCCCCGGATGGTCCGACGGAAAGGTCGCCCGCAGCGCATCCCGGGCCACCGGCGCAACATCAAGGCCGCTAGTATCATAAGGTAGGGCGATCAAGGCCGCATCAAGCGTCCCGGCACGTAATCCAGCAATCAAACGCGACGTCTGGTCCTCGCGCAGGAACAGCCGCAACTGCGGGAACCGCGCCTTCAGGGCGGGCAAGGCGCGCGGCAGCAGAAACGGGGCGATCGTCGGGATCACCCCGAGCCGGAACCGGCCTGACAAGGGCTTCCCGGCGGCGTGGGCCGCTTCCACTAGATCTTCGACCTGAGCCAGGATCACCCCGGCCCGTCGCACCGCTTCTTCACCGACGGCGGTCAGGATCACATTGCCCCGGGTCCGTTCGACCACCGCCGCCCCTAGGATTTTTTCCAACTCCTGCACCCCCGCCGACAAGGCGGGCTGGCTGACATGGGCCGCCTCTGCCGCGCGCGAGAACGAGCCGTGCTCAGCCAAAAGGGTCAGATATTGCAATTGTCGCAGGGAGGGAATCATAGACTCACCATAAAATCATTTTATGTAGAATTCAAAAACAATCGATTGGCCTTACTCGCCTTGCGGGATTATAAGCCGCCCCGCACGAAGCGTCGTGCCCAGAACAATCAAATCATTCGGAGACTGACAATGATCGGTGTTGGCGAAAAGCTGCCGGAGTTCAAGCTCGTTGGCGTGAAGCCGGGCTTCAATGCGCACGAAGAAAATGGCGTCAGCGCCTTTGAAACCCTGAATCAGGACAGCTTCTCCGGCAAGTGGAAGGTGATCTTCTACTACCCGAAGGACTTCACCTTCGTTTGCCCGACCGAAATCGCTGAATTTGCGCGTCTGAACAAAGAGTTCGCTGATCGCGACGCCGTTGTCATGGGCGGTTCGACCGACAACGAATTCTGCAAGCTGGCTTGGCGCCGTGACCACAGCGACCTGAGCAAGCTGCCGATGTGGCAGTTCGCCGACAACGGCGGCGTGTTCGCCCGCGCGCTCGGCGTGCTCGACGCTGACGCCGGTGTGGCCCTGCGCGCGACCTTCATCGTCGACCCGCACAACGTTGTCCAGCACGTCACCGTCAACGCGCTCAGCGTTGGCCGCGCTCCGGGCGACACCCTGCGCGTGCTCGATGCTCTGCAAACGGACGAACTCTGCCCGTGCAACCGTCCGGTCGGTGGCGACACCCTCGCCGCCTAAGTCGCGGACATACCTTTCCGGCCCTGATCACGCCCCTCCCTCCACGCGGTCAGGGCCGCAATGATAAGACCCTTCAACACCGAACTGCCCGGGGCTGCGCTTGCGCCTCCCCGGGTGTTTTTTGCCTGAATGCCTTCTTGAACTGGCCTAGACGCCTCTGAAAGGACCTGCCCATGTCGATGGATGCCCTGCGCGACCTGATCCCGGCCTATGCCAAGGACCTGTCGCTGAACCTCTCGACCCTTGCCTCGGAAACCAGCCTGACCGACCAGCAAAAGTGGGGCTGCTTCCTGTCTTGCGCCCATGCCGTAGGTGTTGCCCCGGTGGTCAAGGCGCTCGAAGCGGCCGCCGCCGAGGTTCTGACCCCCGAGGCGCTGACCGCGGCCAAGTCTGCCGCCGCCATCATGGGCATGAACAACGTCTATTATCGCGCGCTGCACCTGATGCATAACCAGGAATATGCCACGCTCCCGGCCCGACTGCGCATGAACATTCTTGGCAATCCGGGCGTGCCCAAGGTCGATTTCGAGCTGTGGTCACTGGCCGTGTCGGCCATCAACGGCTGTGGCATGTGCCTCGACAGCCACGAAAAAGTGGTCCGCCAGCATGATCTGACCAATGTTCAGGTCCAAGCGGCCCTGCGCATCGCCTCGGTGGTCAATGCGGTCAGCGCCGTCCTGCGCGCCGAAGCGGCCCTGAACGGCTGAGTTACGCCAAGATACCGGCTTGAACCCGCCTGGCCCCACCAGGCGGGTTTTACTGTGCCGAGGCCAAGGCCTCAAAATGGACGGGCGATCCCCAGAAGGCCTCGACGATGCTCGATTGCTGACGCGGCTCGCCCGTGGTCAGGAACCGGCGCTGACCCGTACCGCCCGCCATATATTCGGGATGACGCTCAAGGTAGCGGCCCAGGGCTTCGGCCACACTGGACGGCTGGTGGATCAGCGGCGTACCCGGCGGCAGAGCCCGCACAAACAGGTCCGCAACGATCTCATAGTGGGTGCAGCCCAAAATAGCCCGGTCCGGCATGCGCCCAACGCGTAAGGCCAGGGCCTCGACATGGCCTTTGATCTTGTCCGCCAGAACCTCGGTCTCGGCCCCGCGTTCGATCAAATCCGCCAGCCCCGGACAGGGCTCGGCAAACACCGCCAAATCCTGACGGCGCTTGTCGATCTCGATTTCATAGACCCGGCTCTTGGCGGTCGCTTGGGTACAGAACAGGCCAAGAATATCCAGCCGCTCGATCTTGTCGCCCCGGCGTTCAGCCTCATGCTCCCAAGGCAGGCCCGTAGCCGCCTCGATGGTCGGCACGATGATCCCCAGCACATTGACCGGACGCCCAAGGGTCTTGCGATAATCCGGCAACCACGTCTGTTGCAATCGCCGCAGCGCCACCGCCGAGGCGGTATTGCAAGCCAAGATCGCCACATTGGCCCCGGCCTGAAACAGCGCCTCGCACCCGGCCCGCGTGAGGTCCACGATCTCCTCGCCCGCTCGACCGCCATAGGGGGCGTGCGCTTGGTCGGCCAGATACAGGAAATCCGCCTCAGGGAGCCGGTCCACGAGGGCGCGATGGATGCTCAGCCCACCGACGCCGGAGTCAAAAACACCTATCGCCATAGGCCGATTTAGACCGCTCCCGGCCCGGACGGCAAGTGCCGTCCGATACCGGTCTTCGCGCCAATTCAGAAGCGGTAAACGTAGAACGCCCCGGCGGTCACCTGATCTTCGCTGCCCTTGATCCGGACAATCGGGCTGTCGGCGGCATCGCCCATCAGCTTGGTATAGCTGACGAGGCCCAGCACCGCGCTGTTTTGCGACAAGGGCAACACCGTCAGGGCCGAGACGGCCGCGCTTTGCAGACCGCCCTTGGGCGAATAGACCGCATAGCCACTGCGCGCCGCTTGGGCGGCATTAACGCCGAAATAGGTCTGGTTGACATCCTTGCTCACAAACTGAGCATCGGCCCCGAGCGAGACAATCACGGGCTTGAGGCGGAACGAGCGCCCCACCGAAACCCGCGCCGTCGATCCGCCATGGGCATCCGACACATCCGTCAAGGCCACGATCTTGGCCGACCAGCCGTCCTTGCGCCACTCGGCAAAGCCGCCGGCCTCGATGGCCAGATCCACATCGCCCAGCCCCTTGAGCGCCTCATTCTCGCTCTCATCCCGCGCAAATCGCACCCGGGCCACAGGACCTGCGCGGAAGTCATCGGTGCGGATCAGATTGACCCCAAGACCTTCCTGAACCGAGAAAAAGGCAATGTCTTTGTAGGCCAAATTGATAAACGGTACCGCAAAGGTGCGCCGGTCATCCGAGCCGTCATAGTCCGGGCCGTTAAGGGCCGCGACCCCGACATCCACCTGCCAGTCACCTTTGGTCTGACCCGGCGGTAGCGGCCGGTCGAGCACAGCGGGCTGAGCCAGAGCGGTCCCGGCAACACACAGCCCCATCAGGGCCAGAGCGCCCGAACGGGCAATAATGGTGAATGGGGCAGCAGACATGGGACCCTCCTTAAATTAACCTTTTGGCCTTTACGTACGCTTACAGCGTTCGGATCCCGCTAACAATCCACAGGCCCCGCTCAGGCTTGGCGCGAAACATTACAAGCCTGTCATGTGACTTGGTCACGGAAGCGACTACTGTGCTTTATCTTTCATGACTGAGGACGCGCTTATGATCCTGTCACGCCGTACCGCCGCTCTTTTGGCATCTGTTGCCCTGACCGCTGGGGTCAGCCCGGCCCTGGCCCTTACGCCCGCCCCAAAAGCGGCGGCTGTGGCTCCGGCCACCAACCCGCTGCTGGCGGAATGGACCGGCCCCTATGGTGGGGTCCCGCCCTTCGACCAAGTCAAGGTGTCGGACTTTGAACCAGCCATCGATGCCGCCATTGCCGACCAACTGGCCAAGATTGACGCCATTGCCAAGAACCCGGCCCCGGCGACGTTCGAGAATACAATCATTCCGCTGGAACGTTCGGGCGCGATGCTGAACCGCGTCGGGACCATTACCGGCATCTGGTTCTCCAACCTCGCCAGCCCCGAGGTCCAGGCGGTTCAGGCTAAGATCGCCCCGAAATATGCGGCCCTCGGCAATGCCATCAACCAGAACGCCGCCCTGTTCCAGCGCATTGAAACCGTCTGGAAAAACGCCGACAAGGCCGGTCTGAATGCTGAGCAAAAGCGTGTGGTCGAGCTGGCCTACAACGACCTTGTCCGCTCTGGGGCCAAGCTGAGCCCGGAGACCAAGGCCCGTGTGGCCGCGATCAATACCGAGCTGGCGGGCCTGTTCAACACCTTCAGCAAGAACCTGCTGGCCGACGAGGGCACCTGGATCGTGCTGGAAGGCGAAGCGGACCTGGCCGGGCTTCCGTCTGACCTGCGCGCCGCCGCCGCCAGCCTCGCCAAGGCGCGCGGCCTTGAAGGCAAGTTCATTGTGGCCAATACACGCTCGAGCGTCGATCCGTTCCTCGCCGCCTCAACCAACCGCGCCTTGCGCGAAAAGGTCTGGCGCGCGTTTGTGAACCGTGGCGACAACGGCGATGCCAATGACAACAACGCCGTCATCGCCAAGATCCTCAAGCTGCGGGCCGAGCGCGCCAAGCTTTTGGGCTACAAGACCCATGCCCACTGGCGCGTGGAAAACCAGATGGCCAAGACCCCCGAGGCAGCCATGGACCTAATGCTCAAGGTCTGGGGCCCGGCCGTTGAGCGCGTTAAGGAAGAAGTCGCCGACATGCAGGCGGTGGCCGACGCCGAAGCCAAGGCGGGCAAGGGTCCAAAGATCACCATCGAGCCCTGGGACTATCGCTTCTATGCCGAAAAGGTCCGCAAGGCGAAGTACGACCTGGATCAGAACGAGGTCAAACAGTACCTGCAACTCGACAAGATGGTCGAGGGCATGTTCTGGGCCGCCAACACCATCTATGGCTATGACTTCAAAAAGGTCACGGATGTGCCGGTGTTCCACCCGGACGTCAGCGTCTATCGCGTGGACCGCAATGGCCAGTTTGTCGGCCTGTTCTACTTTGATCCCTATGGCCGTCCGGGCAAGCGCTCCGGGGCTTGGATGAACAGCTATCGCGCCCAGCAGAAGATGGACGGCGACATCAAGACGATTGTCTCCAACAACTCCAACTTCGTCAAAACCACTTCGGGCGAGCCGGTCCTGATCTCTTGGGATGACACCCGCACCCTGTTCCACGAGTTTGGCCATGCCCTCAATGGTCTGGCCTCGAACGTGACCTATCCGTCGGTGTCGGGCACCGCCAATGCCCGGGACTTTGTGGAATTCCCGTCCCAGATCAACGAGCACTGGTTCCCGACCCCGGAACTCTTGAGCAAGTTTGCCCTGCACTACAAGACCGGCGCGCCCCTGCCCGCCAGCCTGTTGGCCAAGATCGAAAATGCCGGCAAGTTCAATCAGGGCTTTGCCACGGTCGAGGCCACGGCCAGCGCCCTGATCGACATGAAACTGCACCTGGCCGGGGACACCCCGATTGATCCGGATGCGTTCGAGCGCGAAACCCTGACGGCGCTCAACATGCCCAAAGAGCTGGTCATGCGTCACCGCACCCCGCAATTTGGCCATGTCTTCTCCAGCGACGGCTATTCGGCGGGCTACTATGGCTATCTGTGGTCCGACAGCCTGACCGCCGATGCCTGGGAAGCCTTTGAAGAGGGCCAGGGCGCCTATGACAAGGCCGTGGCCAAGCGGTTCGAGGACACGATCCTGGCGGTCGGGGACTCGGTCGATCCGGCCCAGGCCTTCCGCAATTTCCGCGGTCGCGACGTCAACCCCGAAGCCCTGATGCGCAAGCGCGGCTTCGTCAGCAAGAAGAAGTAAGCCCCGACGCAAAACAGCCAGAGGGGCAACCCTCCGGCAGTTATCGAGGTAAAATCCAGCCCCCGTCCGGTCCCGCCGGGCGGGGGTTTATTTCTGTTGGGAAGACGCCACTATTAACTCAATCTTTGTTATATACCCGTCATTGTTTAAATCGAACTTTC
Organism: Asticcacaulis sp.; assembly: GCA_036834925.1. GTDB lineage: Bacteria > Pseudomonadota > Alphaproteobacteria > Caulobacterales > Caulobacteraceae > Asticcacaulis. Next base: position 40 of record DAITMY010000042.1, on the reverse strand, counting down.
CCATAAACAAAGGCAATACTTCATTCTTAATGTTATCGGA
>DAITMY010000041.1:0-12325 GCA_036834925.1 Asticcacaulis sp. | reverse complement strand
CGATTGGCATGACCATAGGGCGGGATGTCCGCATTGATCAAAACAATCTGGTCGCCCTCAATCGCCGCATAGGATTCGGCGATATTGGCTCGTCCGGTCCGCAAGGACTTGACCTCGGTCCCGGTCAGGGCGAGGCCCGCCTCCATCGTCTCTTCGAGGAAGTAGTCAAAGCGCGCCCGGCGGTTTTCCGCAATCTGCTTGCGGTCCGTGGCCATGGTCAGAGGACCCCGGCGGCCCGAAGCGCCCGGTCGATCTGGGGCTTCACCGCATCGCTGCACGGGATCAATGGCAGACGTATCTCTTCGGCGCACAGACCCAAGCGGGCTAGGGCATATTTGGCCGGGGCCGGAGAGGCATCGAGGAACAGCCCCTTGTGCAGATCGATGAGGCGGTCTTGCCAGTCGAGCGCCTCGTCCCAACGATTGGCTTTGACGGCGTTATACTGGGCCACACAGGCTTCCGGCGCGATGTTCGAGGTGACAGAAATCACCCCGTGCCCGCCGTGGGCCAAATAGCCGAGGAAGCTCGGATCATCGCCTGAAATCATGGCGAAATTCGCGGGGACGCGCAGGCGCATTTGGCTGGCTCGGACCATATCGCCCGTCGCATCCTTGATCCCAGCGATATTGGGCAACTCCGCCAGACGGGCCACAGTCTCGTTGCTCAGGTCCACTGAGGTGCGGGTCGGGACGTTATAGAGCACGATCGGCAGCTCGACCGCATTGGCCAGAGCGCTGTAATGCGCAAACAAGCCGTCTTGGCTTGGGCGGTTGTAATAGGGCGTCACGACCAGCGCGCCATCGGCCCCAACGATCTTGGCGTGTTCGAGGAGCTCCAGCCCCTCACGGGTATTGTTCGACCCAGCCCCAGCAATGACGCGGATCCGCCCTGCGACCGTTTCCACGCACAGGCGCACGATCTCTTTGTGCTCATCCATCGACACAGTGGCGCTTTCACCGGTCGTACCGACGGGCACCACGCCGTGAACCCCGGCGGCAATCTGGCGCTCGATCAGGGCTTTAAAGGCCTCGCGGTCCAGAACTCCATCACGAAAAGGTGTGACCAACGCCGTGATCACGCCCGAAAACAGAGGGCGAGTCATAATTTAATGATCCTGATTGCATGGCGGCGACAGCGCCCGGCCATTATGTTGGTATAACGCTTACAGGCGGGAACGGGGGTCCTGCAATGCCGATTTGTCACTTTTGACACGGCACTGCCTCGGAATCGCCGTTTCTTGCGCGACACTGACGAGTGTCCGTCTGCACAAACCGGGGGAGACTGAGGTATGACCATAACCCAAACTAAGCCTTTTCGAGGCCTGAGCGGCGTTTTGGCCACGGTTCTGGCGGGCGTTTTGTTCCCCTTATCGGCCGGACATAGCCAAGATCGGGGCAGTGACTACCCCGGCCTGCCCTCTGAACCCATCCCCTATAATCAACTCTCACCGTCGCCAGGGGTTCCCTACCGCGCCGCCTATAGCGGCGGGCTTTTGAGTGCTCAGGACGGCGAGACGCTGCGGGGCGTTTTGGCTGCGGCCAAGGGCCGGAACAGCAGCCGGGCCGAGGCTCTGCGCCAATCGCTCAGCGATCCTCTGGCCAAGAAAATCGCCCTGTGGGCCATGATCGACAATGGTCTGGCGCCGCAAAGCTTTATCGAACTGGACGGGGCGCGCCGGGATCTGTGGGACTGGCCGCGCGCCAGCCGTCGGCAGGTCGCTGCGGAAAGCCTTCTGGCGACATCTGGCCTGAGTGATGCCCGGATCGTGGATTGGTTCCAGGGCAGCCCCCCGCAATCCTTTGATGGCATGATGGCTCTGGCGGCGGCTCACGAACGCCTTGGCCAGAGTGACATGACGCGCGAGTTGGTGCGGCAGTGGTGGCGGACTACCCTGCTCGACCTGGAGCCTCAGACCCGCCTGCGCGCCCAATATGGTCAATATCTGACCGCCGAGGATCATGCCGCGCGTCTCGATAGCCTGTTGCTAGGACCGCAAGGTCCGGCGGCACGTGAGATGCTGTCGCTTGTCGGGGCTGAACATCGCCAGGTCGCCGAAGCCGTGATGGCGCTTCGTGGACGCACGGCCCAAGCCAATAGCCTGTTTGCTGCCGTCGAAAGCCTAACGAGCCGCTATCCTGTGCTGGCGTTTGAGCGCGCCCGGTTTCTTCGGGCCAACAACCTTGAAACCCTCGCCTATCCGCTGCTGGCCAATTTCCCAGCGGCACCGGCCCACGATGCCGGTCAACAACTGATCTGGACAGAGCGTTTAAGCTTTTTCCGCCGTGCCTATCGCAACAAAGATTTTGCCGCCGCCTATGCGGCGATGAACGGCGCTGGGTTCCCGTCAGGCGAGCGGCGGGCCGAATCGGCCTTCTTTGCCGGTTGGGTGGCCTTGACCCGGCTGAACCGCCCCGCAGATGCCCTGCGTCATTTCGAAGAGATCCGCTTGGCCGGATCCACCGGAATTACTCAGTCGCGGGCTCATTACTGGCTGGGCCGTTCCTATGAGGCTCTGGGTGACTCGGCTAAGGCGCAAGCCCATTACCAACAGGGTGGCCAGCATATCTTTGCCTTCTATGGTCAGCTTTCTGCGGAAAAGGCCGGGATCAAGACCCTGACGCTGGGCAAGGATCCGATCCCGGGCCCAGCGGACAAGGCCCGCTTTGAAGCCCGCGAGTCCGTCCGGGCGATCCGGATTTTGGCGGATATTGGCGAGCTTCCGCTGGCGCGGACCTTCATGCTGGCGGTCGATGATATCCTGCCCAATGCTGAGGAAGCCGCCCTTCTGGTGGATCTGGCCGCCCAGCTCGATGGACAGGATACGGCCATGCGCATTGCCCGGGTGGCTATGCAGCGTGGGCTCTATCTGCCCGAGCGCGCCTATCCGCTGCGGGACATTCCGGCGGTCAAGGGACCAGAACCGGCCTTTGTGCTGGCCATCACCCGCCAAGAAAGCGGTTTTGATCCGCGCGTCCGCTCCCACGCCAATGCGCGCGGCATGATGCAGCTGATCCCCCCCACGGCCCGGGCGGTCGCCAAGCGCATGGGCTACAGCTACAGCGACGAGAAGCTCTGGGATCCGACCTTCAACATGTCCCTTGGCACCTATCACCTCCAAGAACTGGTCGATCAGTACAACGGCTCCTATGTCATGACGGCGGCGGGCTATAACGCAGGTCCCAACCGTCCGCCCCGCTGGCGCGAGGAATGCGCCGATCCGCGCGGCGATAAGTCCGATGCCATTGTCTTCATTGAATGCGCGCCCTTTACCGAGACGCGCAACTATATGATGCGGGTGATGGAAAACCTGAATGTCTATCGCGCGCGGTTGAATGGCGGGTCTGCGCCCCTGACCCCGGCGGCGGTCATTAGCCGGGGTGAACGGGACCTCCCGAGCGGGCCCCGACCCTATCTGTCGTCCGGGTCCTGAGGGTAGAGCGACAGTTCCGGTCCATGCGGAGTCTCTGTCCATACTCCGTTCACGCCGAACACCTCGGACAAGGTTTGAGGATCCAAGGCCTTTTGCGGGGCTCCGGATCGGACCAGACACCCCTCAGACAGGACGGCGATGTCGGTGGCATAGCGGGCGGCAAGGCGCAGATCGTGCAAGGCCACAAGCACCGCCCCGCCCGCATTGGCATGGCGACGCAACCCGTCCAAGACCACAAGCTGGGTGCGCGGATCTAAACCTTCAACCGGCTCGTCGAGCACCAAGGTTCGCGCCCCTGTGGCCCAGAGCCGCGCCAGCAGCACGCGCGCTTGCTCACCCCCGGACAGATCCAGCACGCTTTCACGGGCCTTATGGCTAAGATTGACCCGCTCTAGGGCCGCTTCAACCCTTGCCTTAGGCGGGTCCTTGGCATCCGGCGGGACCCCGAGGGCAACGATATCGGCCACTGAAAGCCCCCAGGCTATCCGGCGCTGTTGGGGCAGATAGCCTAAGCGGCTCGCCCGCTCTGGCGCGGCCCAAGACCGGACAGGACGCCCTTCTAGTCTTGCTGTCCCTGATTGAGGCCGCTCCAGCCCACACATCAGGCGGATCAGGCTCGATTTTCCCGCCCCATTGGGGCCACACAGGGCAACCATCTGTCCGGGCCGCAGGCTCAGACTGACCGCCTCGACGGTGAGAGGAGCCTTGCCACGGGGCGCATAGCTCAGGGCCTCGGCCTCTAACAACGGGGTCTCAGGATCCCAAGTCATGAGCGCCAGCTCCGGGCTGCGCGCCAAGCCAGAAGGCCAAACACAGGGGCCCCCACAAGGGCGCTCAGCACCCCCAGCTTCAGTTCTGCCTCGGTCGGAATCACCCGCACCAGACAATCGGCGAGCACCACAAACACCGCACCAAACAAAGCGGACGGGGCCAGCACCCGGGCCGGATCCTGACCGACCAAGGGGCGCACCATGTGCGGGGCCGCCAGTCCGATAAAGCCGATCATACCCGCCACGGCCACGGCCACACTGGCGCAAAGGCTCGCACATAGGACCGCTACCATCTTGAGCGGACGCACCGCTAAGGCGCTGCTGGCGACGGTCTCTTCACCGAGGCTCAAAAGGCGTAAGAGCGGTGCACAGAGGGTGGCCAGTATGCCCCCCGCCAAAAGCGCCAGAGCCGCCCACAGCACATCGCCCATATGCCGATTTTCCACCGACCCCATCATCCAGCCCATGATCTCGGCCATGGCCAGCGGCGACGGCGACAGATTATAGACCAGCGCCGTCAAGGCCCCGCCAAGGCTACTGGCGGCGACACCAAACAGGATCAAGGCCTCGGACTCCGGATGGCGCAGGGTATAGAGGCTCAGCAACAGGGCAAACCCAAGGGCAAAACAGAGGGCAAACCCTTCGGTCACACCGGGGACGAGACTGAAGCCCAGAACGATCGCGAGCGCCGCACCAAGCCCCGCCGCCGAAGAAATCCCCAGCACCCCAGGATCAGCGAGCGGATTGCGCAACAAGCCTTGCAGCACCGCCCCGGACAGCCCAAGCAAGGCCCCGACCAAAGCAGCGGTCAGAGCGCGGGGCAAGCGGATCTGGAAAAGAATCTCCCGGGCAAGGGTGTCGTGACCCGACAAGGCCAACGGGATCAGGCGCCCGTCCACGCCCCCTTCGCCCATCATTAGCGACAGGGCCAGACCGACCGACAACACAAGCCCAAGGCTGGCAAGCAAGCCTGCGTCCCGCTTCAAACCCTTGATCATAAACGCTTCTCTTTGACGGTCCCAACTTCGGCCATTCGCTTCAGCGCCTCGACCGCGAACCAAGCGGGGCAGCCGAGTAATCGCCCCGGCAAGGCCACATGCCGCGCGCGTTGAATGTGATTAAGGACGAGCGGATGACGGCCAGCGGCTCGGCGCATTCGGTAGGTGTCATCATAAAAGCCAAGAACATAGAGATCCGGTCGAGCGGTCAGAACCCGTTCCGGGCCAAGCGGGTGGAACTTGGCCAATGGCTCTAGATTGGTCAGGCCCGCCTCGCGCATCAGGGCATCGACAAAGCTACCCTCGCCGCTGGTGAAGCCGCTGGGGGTATAATAGAGCGCGGTCTGGCCGCTCAACGCGCCGCGATAACGGGCGCGAGACTGGTCAAAGGCTGTCAACAGCGGACGAGCGCGGTCTGTCGAGTCCAGCAAGTCCGCAATCCGCACCAGTTCCGCCCGGGCGCGGTCGAGATCCGTGACATAGTCCAGCGCGTGCACGCGGACCCCATGGCGGCGCAAACTGGCCAGAAGCCGCGCATCCCCGCCCCAAGAGCGAACGACATCGGTCACGCCAGCGCGTAGGAGCGAATCTGCCGACGGACGAACAAACCGCAACCCGCTTGCCTTTGCGGCAAAATGCGAGTCCGCGTCATCCGCCCGGTGGGACACCCCGGCGATTTGATCGCGCGGCACTAGGGCCATCACATATTGATCGGCACACTGATCGAGCGAGACGACCCGGCGCTGGGCTACGGCGGGCTGAGTGAGTAACAACAGGCCCAGAAACCCAAGTAAAATCAGGCTCATCTGGCGGGACGGCCAAGCCCTGTGGCGACCCGCCCCGTCAGGTTTGCGCGTTAGGCCTTGTGCAGACCCGTCAAGAGCGTCTCGATCACCTGATCCTGCAACGCGGCGGGATCGGACCATTCGAAATAGGGTTTGGTGATGTAGAGCGACACGAGGCCATGAATGCCCGCCCACAGGATCTCGGTCGCTGCACGGGGGCTGACCGTGAGCGGATAGGTTTCGGCGTATTGCGCCACCGTATCCATAAATTGGCGGAATAACGGCCCCCCCAGATCGCGCGCCACATCACTGGCACCTTCATTGGCTTCCTGCGGTCGGGTCAAATAGATCAGCCTGTAGCTGTTGGGGTTTTCAAGCCCGAACGCGATATAGCTTTTCATCATCGCCCGGATGCGGTCCTGGACCGGCATTTCCGACAAGGCCAGTTCCATAACGCCTTCGATCAGGCGGTCAAAGCTTTCACGGCAAATTTCCAGCAAAATTTCGCTTTTATCGCGAAAGTGCATGTAAAGAGCCGTCGAAGACACTCCGACTTCATCCGCGATCTTGCGGATTGTTGCGCCTTCGTAGCCGTATTCTACGAAGATCCGTTCTGCCGCAGCAAGGATCTCGCCGCGGCGCAAATGGCCTTCGCCTTTCGGCTTTCGCGCGGGACGGGAAAGCGTTGGGGTGACAAGCGTGGTGGTGGACATGTGTGTTTCGTCCTTATTTATTTTTTGAGCGTTCCTCGAGCCGACTAAATCAAACTCGTACAGGCGTCGCAACTCCCCGTTTTGCACCTGATGGTCGATTTTTTGTCCAAATCACAACCCCCGCTTATTTACAGCGCAGTTATCCACAGGCAATAATCCACCTTAGGAGGAGTGCAGAATTGGCCCCGGGGGACCAAATTTCCAATGCGTTCAGTTTCAGAAACACCCATTTCTCCCTCGGGATTTCCCAAGACCGGGAAACCACCGCATCATTTAGAATGCTCCGCAATAACGGTGAAAACACTGTGGTTGGCCCCCTGGGGGGTCGGCTTCATAAGCATAATCCCAACCTTTGTTTTTTCATCACATTTCAGCCACAATACCCTTTTTGCGTTAATTTTGACCGCGCTCTTCTTAGCTTTTTTTCTTAGCGGCAGCTGGCGGTTTACGGCGCTGATGCAAAAGGAAAATCCGGAGCAGACTGTGCACATGTCGCGTCGTAACTTGCCAAAGTACACTGTGATAGTTGCGCTTTACGATGAAGCCCAGATGGTGCCCCAACTCCTGAAAGCCCTGAATGCAATCAACTATCCGCGCCAAAAACTTGAAATCATTTTAGCTGTTGAAAACCACGACGCTGTCACAAATTTAGTGATTTCCACTGCAAAAATGCCACAGCACTTTCACCATGTTATTGTGACTGAGGGTCATCCTCAGACAAAGCCCCGTGCATTGAACGCCGCCTTGACTCGCGCCACAGGCCGTTATGTGGTGGTCTATGACGCAGAAGACATTCCGCACCCGGAACAACTCCGCGCTGCCGCGTCCCGCTTTCGTCAGGACCCAGACCTCGTTTGTCTACAAGCGGCGCTCATCCCCAAAGGCCACTCCTGGCTGGCTCGCCAGTTTTGTGCAGAGTATGCCGCACTGTTTCAGGTCTTGACCCCCGCGGCCTCTACCCTGGGCCTCCCCTTTGCCCTCGGCGGCACGAGCAATCACTTATGCTGCAAGACCCTGCACCAGCTTGGCGGGTGGGACAGCTGGAATGTCACGGAAGATGCCGATCTGGGCCTAAGGTTGGGGCGATACGGGGGCAAGACCGCCATGCTCTATGGCTATCCGACTTATGAAACAGCCCCGGAACAGCTTGCACAATGGCTTCCTCAACGTGCCCGGTGGTTAAAGGGCTTCATACAGACCCTCGCCGTGCACCTCCATCCGATCGGGTGGCGAAAGACAGTGGCCGCGTATCCAGACTATCGGTTTTGGCTCGCCATGGTCATCAGTCTGCTGCTACCGCTTCTTTCTGCGGCGCTCTATGCGCCAGCCAGCTTGCTGATTATCGTCCGTTGTCTTGAAGGGCTGATCCACCACAGACCCCCAACCGTTCCATCAGAGGCTTGGGCGCTGGTGATCTGGGGCTGGATGAGCGGGGTGTGCTGCATTGTCGTGGGCCTGAAACGGGCGGGGGCATCCGCTCCCAGCCTCAAGGATCTTCTCAGCCTCCCGCTCTATTGGAGCCTCAAGAGCTTGGCTTTTGTTTTGGCTTGCTGGCAGCTGATGTTTCGCCCGTATCATTGGAACAAGACCGCGCATTACCCCTTTGTCGATCCGCTGGCCTTACCCTTTGAGCGACCGGTTACAGCTGACTTCAAGCCGTCTCGCCCCCGCAAACAGACTGGACGAGGCCGCAAAGCCGCCGTATCTGGCTAAGAATGACTCCCCTCGTCTCCCCGACCCCGTCGACCCTGCGCACTGACCCTTGGCCGGACTATGGCCTGCTCGATTGCGGGGACGGCAAGAAACTTGAACGCTACGGCCGCTTCCGCGTCGTTCGCCCTGAACCGCAATGCTTTTTCACCCCCCGCCAGCCCGGGTTATGGGATCAAGCCGATGCGGTGTTTGATCCTGAGGACGAAGACGACGCCGGACGCTGGGCCTATGGCGGTCAGTTGCGGCACAAGGCCCCGCCGGAAACCTGGCCCCTGCGCTGGGAAGACGTGCGCTTTCATGGCCGATTTACGGCGTTCCGCCACCTGGCGTTTTTCCCGGAACAGGCCGCCAATTGGCGCTGGCTGCGCACGCGGATCAGCGGTTTGCCGGTGCGGAACGAGCGCCCCCGGATCCTGAACCTGTTTGGCTATACCGGCGTTGCGAGCCTCGTATGCGCTGCTGCCGGGGCGGCTGTGACACATGTGGATGCCTCAAAAAAGGCCATTGGCTGGGCGCGGGATAATGCCGCCCTGTCCGACATGACCGAAGCGCCGATCCGCTGGATTTGCGAGGATGCGCGCAAATATGTCCAGCGCGAGGTCAAACGCGGCTCGAAGTACGAAGGCATCATTTTAGATCCGCCCAAATATGGGCGCGGCCCCACAGGCGAAGTCTGGCGCCTGTTCGAAGATCTGCCGGAACTGGTCTCGCTCTGTGGCCAACTTTTGTCGGATGAAGCCGAGTTTCTGCTGCTTAATGCCTATGCGGCCCGGGTGTCGGGCCCGGCTCTGGCGCACTTGCTGGCCGACGCCTTGCAGGGACGCGGGGGCCGGGTGGACTGGGGTGAACTGACCCTGGCCGAGGACCCCAAGGGCCAGACCCAGCCCCGCGAAATCGGCCTGTCGTTCTTTGCCCGCTGGGATCGCCATGCGTCCAGTCACGCTGAGATGACGGCATGAGCCAGATCCGCACCATTGCCTCCCTGACCAACCCCACGGTCAAGCACTTGCGGGCGCTGCATATGCGCAAGACCCGGCAGGAGAGCGGTGAGTTTCTGGCCGAAGGGCTGAAGATTGTCACCGAGGCCCTCGATCAGGGGGTCGTGCCGGTGTGCCTGCTGATCTCGCCGGATACCCCTGACCATCCGCTGCTTCAGCGGGCGATCCGCGAGACGCTGGCGGCGGGCTCAGACGTGATCGAAGTCACGCGGGAGATCCTCGAAAAGGTCTCCAAGCGCGACAACCCCCAGACCGTCATTGCGGTGTTCCGCCAGCGCTTTACGCCGTTAGAAGCCGTCGATCCAAACAGCCACGCGACCTGGGTCGCCCTCGAAGGGGTGCGGGACCCAGGCAATCTCGGCACCATTATCCGCACCGCCGACGCCGCTGGGCTTGGCGGGGTGTTCCTGATTGGCGAGACCTGTGATCCCTTTTCCGTCGAAGCAGTGCGGGCAACCATGGGCTCGATCTTTGCCTTGCCGCTGATCAAATGCAGCCGTGAGCAGTTCCTGGCCTGGCGGCCGCGCTGGCCGGGGGCCGTGATTGGCACCTTGCTCAGTGCGAGCCACAATCACCGCACTGCCCCCTATCGCGCGCCAAACCTGATCCTGATGGGGACCGAGCAATCGGGCCTGACGCCAGAGTTGGCCGCCGCCTGTGACCTCAATGTCAAGATCCCGATGCTGGGCCGGGCCGACAGTTTGAACCTGTCGGTGGCTACGGGGATCATGATCTATGCAGCGGCAGGGCTCTGAGCCAACAGGCTTGCGGCCTCGGTGGCCATGCGCCGCTCTTCGTCAGTGGGCACGATCAGCACCTTAATGAGGGATTCGGGCGCGCTGATATCCGTGACCACATCAACTTCGGGATCGGCATTTTGCGCTAAATCTGGCACCACGCCCAGCCAGGCCAGTTTCTGCATCACACCCAGACGCACCCGGGCAGAATGCTCGCCTATGCCGGCGGTAAAGATCAGCGCGTGCAGACCGCCGAGTTCTCCCGCCATTTCCGCCACACCAATCGCCACCTGATGGATGAAATAATCGAGGGTCTGGTGGGCTTCGGGCCGGTCCGAGGCCTCCAGATCGCGGACATCACCGCTGAGCCCCGACAAGCCCTTGAGGCCGCTATCCTTGTAGAGCATCTGGGTCACGGCCTCGACCGACATCTCCCGTTCGCCCATCAGATGCAGCAGAACTCCGGGATCCAGCCGCCCGCACCGCGTGGCCATGGGCAGGCCTTCGAGTGCAGAAAAGCCCAGCGTCGTCGCCACGCTGCGCCCCTCATTGATCGCCGCCAAGGAACAACCCGCTCCCAGATGCGCGACCACCAGACGCCCGCCCGCCAGATCAGGCCGGGCTCTGCGCAGACGGTCCGTGACCGCGCCATAGGACAGGCCATGAAAGCCGTATCGCCGGATCCCTTGGTCATAGAGCGCACGCGGCAAGGCATAGGCTTCGGTCTCGAAGGCGCGCCCCCGATGAAAGGCCGTATCGAAACAGGCGATCTGCTGCCCTTCGCCCAGCCGCTCTGTGACGCGGCGGATCAGCACCAGGTTATGCGGCTGGTGTAAGGGTGCGAGCGGCGCATAGGAATCAAGTCTTGATAGACTATCCGGCGTGACACGGATTGCGCCGTCAAATTCAAGCCCGCCGTGAACCACCCGGTGTACAACCGCCAGCAAAGGCCGTCCCTCAATTTGCTCAGCCAAAATCGGCCAGAGCTGGTCAAAGGCGTCCGAGGCATTGGCTATTTGTGTCCCGGACGGCAGCGCCATGGTTTCCCGCACACCGCTTCGAACAATGCGGATCGAAACCGGCTGGTCTGAGGCGCGGCCAAAGCCTTCGATCTGGCCCCGGAACAGTTCGGGCCAGCCTGTGCTGGCGGCGAACGCGGCAAACTTAAGCGAAGATGACCCGGCATTGAGGGTCAACATCAGGGGCACAGTCTTGGTCATCATTCAGCGTCCGTCCGGGTCCAATCAATCAGGGTATTGCCCGTTCTTTGCCAGCTGGAAAAGGCAATCGCCGCCGCACAGGACGCCAGTCGGGTGCGCACACTGTCGGCGCGGCTGGTGAGCACGATCGGGGCAGCAGCGCCGATCACGATCCCGGCGGCTTCTGCGCGGCTCACGAAAATCAGCTCCTTGGCCATCATGTTTCCGGACTCGATATTGGGGGCGACCAACACATCGGCCTGCCCGGCGACTTGAGACACAAGCCCCTTGGTGCGCGCGGCTTCAGGATCGACGGCATTGTCCATCGCTAAAGGCCCATCCACCAGTCCGCCCGTGATCTGGCCCCGGTCTGCCATCTTGGACAGGATCGCGGCATCAATGGTTGAGGCCATGGCGGGATTGATTGTCTCAATCGCCGACAAGATGCCGACCTTGGGCTTGGTGATCCCCAAGGCCCGCGCCAGATCAATGGCGTTCTGGACGATATCCACCTTGGCCGTCAGGTCGGGCGCGATATTGATCGCCGCATCGGTCAGAAACAGAAGGTGCTCTAAGCTCGGGGCATCCATCACAAACACATGCGACAGGCGGCGGCGGGTCCGCAGACCGTGTTTTTTATCCAGCACCGGCTTGAGGAACACATCCGTATGCAGGTGCCCTTTCATCAGCCCTTGGGCCTCGCCCGCGCGGATCAGGGCCACGGCCTGTTTGGCGGCTTCAAGTGGATCACGGGCTTCAAGGCAGTCGATGCCTTGGAGGTTCAGACCCGCCTCCTTGGCGGCATTTTCGATTTTCTCCGCGTGACCAATCAGCACCGGCTGCATCAGTCCGGCTTCCCGGGCGGCTAAGGCCCCGCCCAGAGACGCGGCATCTTCGGGACAGACCACGGCCATGCGGAACACTGGCGTCGGTGCACGGCTGGACGCAATCAGCCGATCAAAGCGTGCCCCCGGCGTATGAC
>DAITMY010000040.1:0-12645 GCA_036834925.1 Asticcacaulis sp. | reverse complement strand
CGTCTACACGGGGCACCACGGATTTGATGATATCAATGGCTTCCCTTACAGCCTTTATGAGATCGACCTGACCCGTAAAAGAAGTCGCCGGGTCATGATGGGCAATTCCAAGACCCGGGATTGGATCGTCGATGCGCGCGGTGAGCCGGCCGGGTCTATCGATTACGTGTCCGAAAGCGGAAACTGGGAAATTTCCCGTATTATCAATAAGAACCGCGTTCGTCCGGCCCTAAGGGGAAAGTCGTTGTTCTCCAGTCCGCAGTTTGTGGCTCTGGACCGCGCAACCGGCGATCCCGTTGTATTTGTCAGCAATGACGAGACCGAAGTTAAAAACTTTTTCCGCCTCAAGCCGGACGGGACCCTGAGCGAGCCGCTGTTTGACAACTACGACGATCTGGATCGGCTGATCATTGACCCTCACTCCCAGGTGTTGGCGGGTTATGCCCTGCCGTTCGGTCGAGATCGCTATACGTTTTTTGATGAGCGTCTGGCGGCGATCTGGCGCGGAACCCAAAAAGCCCTCAAGGATCATCGCCTGACCTACTACACGGCGTCGCGTGACTTTAAAGCGATGCTGATTACGGTCGAGGGGCCCGAAGATCCCGGCAGCTTCTATCACCTCAATACCGAGACCAAGGAGTTGACCTATCTGGCCGACATGCGCCCGCAGATCAAACCGGAGCATTTAGGGGCGCAATCCCTGATCCGTTATAAGGCGGCGGACGGGCTAGAAATCGAAGCGGTTCTGACCACCCCGCCACTCGTTGTGCTGAAGGGGCGCGACGTTAAAAACTTCCCCTTGATCGTCATGCCCCATGGCGGCCCGCAAAGCTATGATGGACCCGGTTTTGATGGCTGGGCGCAAGCGTTGGCCAGCCGGGGCTATGTGGTGCTGCAACCGAATTTCCGTGGCTCGGATGGTTACGGCATCGACTTTATTGCTGCGGGTTACGGCGAGTGGGGAGTCAAGATGCAGACCGATCTCAGCGATGGGGTGCGTCACCTTGCAAAGGACGGGATGATCGATCCCAAGCGGGTCTGTATCGTGGGGGCCTCCTATGGCGGTTATGCGGCACTCGCTGGTGTGACGCTCGATCCCGGTATCTACAGATGCGCGTCCGCGATTGCGGGGGTTTCTGACCTGCGGGTGATGATGAACAAAGAAAAAGAAGATTTTGGCCGTCGCCACCCCGTGACCCGCTATTGGAGCCGATTTATGGGCGATCAAAAGACATGGGACGCCCGTTCCCCCGCGCGCTTGGCGGACACGGTGACGGTGCCGGTCCAGCTCATTCACGGTAAAGACGACACGGTTGTGCCCTTGCGCCAGAGCATCCTGATGCGCGATGCCCTGAAGCGGGCGGGTAAGCCCGTCGACTATCTGGAACTGGCAGGCGAAGATCACTGGCTGACCAACGAGGCCAACCGGATCCAGACCTTCGAGGCGGTGGTCGCCTTTGTCGAAAAGCATAATCCGCCGCAATAGGAACAGGGGCCCATTCGGGTTTGGGGGGTAGAAGATGGACACGATGAAAAAGACGGCCTTGGCGCTGAGCCTGATGGTCACGATGAGCGCGGGGGTGCCCGTTGTGGCACACGGTCAGGAACCCGCTCTGGCGGTACCTGCGACGGCTCCGGCCAGTGTGCCGTCGGTCGCGACCTATATATCCTATCCCTCCGTCCAAGGGACGCGCCTGTCCTGGGACGGACAAAAGATCGCCAGTGTTCAGCTGGTCGGTCCGAACATCGTGCTGACGGTTCAAGATCTGTCCGGAAAGGCCGTGTTTCAGCGGAATTTCAACAAGATCCGCATTAGCGATCTGGCTTGGGTCGCGCCTGATCAAATCGTGGCACGTCTTGTTTATCCCGAGCAGAGCGTTCCTTATCGGACGTTCTACGTGGCAGTCCTGATTGACATCAAAGCGGGCACGGCCGCGACCCTGACGGATAAGATCAAGAATACGACTGCGGGCGGGGTTCGTACGATCCGGCCACGGTGTAATGAGACCGCTTGCCGGATTTATGCGGATGTTAATATCTTGCGTTCAAGCCAAGTCATCAGTGAGCGTCCGGTCGATTCAGGTCAAACTGTTAGGAGTCGAGTTGTTTCAAATCAATTCAATCCTGTCCTTTATGAACTGAATACATCTACTAACCAACATCGGGTGGCCATGACCACACCCGAAGAGGTCGATGATTGGGAAATCGACCCCAGCGGCCAGTTTTTCTTTGCTCTGACCTACGGCTGGCGCGAAAATGACTGGCGTGTGGATCTCTATCAGGACGGCAAAAAGGTTCGGTCGGTGGCGTCGGGCCTGACGAAGTTTGGTAAGCCCTCCTTGTTAGGGGCCGGGCGCACCACTGGCACCGTTCTCTTGCAGGTCGAGCCTGTCGCTGGGCAGCCCGCTCAGATCTTTGAGATCAACGCGTCCGATACGCCCGAAACCGCGCTCAAGACCGTCCTGTTCCCAGACGCGTCGCAATGGAGCCGGGGTATCTGGAATCCCGTCACCGGGACCCTGATTGGCTATGCCCGCGATGGTCAGGGCGCGTCGCGGTATCACTTTTTTGATGACGGGCTTGGGGCCGTCTGGCGTGGCCTGCAAAAGGCCATGCCGGGTTACGACCTCGATCTCGTCAGTGCCGATCAAAGCCTGAACCGACTGCTCGTGAATGTCTACGGGATCGATGAGGCGGACGCCTATTACCTCTACGACCGTTCGACCAAGACCTTGGAACGTCTGGCGGATGCCCGTCCGAATATTGCGCCGGAAGCCTTGGCCCCGCAGTCGTTGATTCAGTATGCGGCTGCCGATGGCACGCCGATCGAAGCGGTGCTGACCCTGCCGCCCGAGGCCGTGCTGAAGGGGCGCGACCCGAAAAGCCTGCCCCTCGTGGTTCTGCCCCACAGTGGCCCTCTGAGCTATGCCTTCCGCGCCTATGACGGCTGGGTTCAAGCCCTGGCCAGCAAGGGCTATGCCGTCCTAGAGCCGAATGTCCGCGGCTCCTCGGGCTATGGCTACGACCATATCCGTAAGGGCCGCAATGAGTGGGGCCGCAAGATGCAGACCGACCTCAGCGATGGGGTGCGGTATCTGGCCCAGCAAGGGACCATCGATGCCGCTCGAGTCTGTATTATTGGTTCGGGTAGCGCCTATAGCGGCTATTCGGCCCTGGCGGGGATCACGATGGATCCGGGGGTTTACCGTTGCGCCGTCTCCTATGAGGGCATCTCCGACCTGCCAGCCTTTGATTTCGAATTTCGCAAGCGCCCCTGGGACAGTGCCGATACCCTGACCAACTGGTCGGGCTTCCTTGGCGAGCGCAGCGGTTGGAAGGCGATTTCGCCATCCACGCACGCGAAAGCCGCCTCTGGGCCTGTGCTGTTGATGCACCGCAAGACCCACGCGGGCCTGCATATCCGCCAAAGCCAGATCATGCGCGATGCCCTCAAGGGCGCAGGCAAGCCAGTCGAGTATCACGAAATCGAATGGGGCACCGACGGCCCCGCCAATGATGCTGCCCGGCTTAAGGCGACGGAAGCCATGGTCCAGTTCGTCGAAAAGTATAATCCGCCGAAGTAGGGATCGCGCTTGCTCCGGGTGGGGTTTTGCTATAGAGACCCCGTCTTTCCCTCGTTCGCCGGGCGCAAGGCATGCCTTGGCGGACATTACTTCTGTTCAGAGGACAGGGCGAAGCCCTGAAACAAAATGCCGAAACTGAAGACAAAGTCGGGCGCGAAAAAGCGTTTCCGCTTTACGGCCTCGGGTAAGGTCAAGGCTGGCGTTGCCGGCAAGCGTCACCGTTTGATCTCGCACAACGGCAAGTACATCCGTCAAAACCGCGGTACGCAGGTGATGTCGGACGCCGATACGATCAAGATCAAATCCTACATGCCGTACGCGTAAGGAACAGGTGACACCATGGCTCGTGTAAAACGTGGCGTAACCTCGCACGCCAAGCATAAAAAAGTTCTGGATCAGGCCAAAGGTTTCTATGGCCGCCGCAAGAACACCATTCGCACCGCTAAGGCGGCTGTGGACAAGGCCGGTCAATACGCTTACCGCGACCGCCGCAATAAAAAGCGCGCCTTCCGCGCTCTGTGGATCCAACGCATCAACGCAGCGGCCCGTCTGGAAGGCTTCACCTACAGCCAGTTCATCCACGGCCTGACTCTGGCCGGGATCGACATGGACCGTAAGGTGCTGTCGGATGTCGCCATGCACGACGAAGCCGGCTTCAAGGCCATCGCCGACAAGGTCCGTGCGGCTTTCGCCGCCGCCTGATCCGGCTATCCGCGAACGCTTGAAAAACCCCGTCTCGCTGAGGCGGGGTTTTTTGCTGTCCGGGGCTCTTTTTTGCCATAAGTGTTCATGGTATGTTCCGGGCCATGCAGCGGACCTATCGGGCAGACAACGCGGACAAGATAGCCGACCTCTGGGCGCGTCAGGTCGAGCGACAGGCGGTGCTGGCTTGGCTCTATGTCGACATGAACAGCTATTTCGCCAGCGTCGAGCAGCACGACCGGCCCGACTGGCGCGGGCGGCCCCTGATCGTCACGCCGGTAACGTCCGAATATAGCTGCGCCATCGCGGCCAGCTATGCGGCCAAGGCGAGGGGGATCAAGACCGGCACCCGCGTCAAGGAGGCCCGCCAGATGTGCCCGGACCTGATTGTGGTCGAGGCCCGGCCCGACCGCTATGTCGCCGTCCACCATCAGGTGCGCGAGGCGGTCGAGCGCCATATTCCGGTGACGGACGTTTGCTCGATCGATGAATTCGCCTGTGCGCTCACCAGTCACCACCAGCTCCCGGAAATGGCGACCCTGATCGGGCGGCGGATCCAGCAGGAAATTCTGGTGTCTGTGGGGCCAGCCCTGACCGCCTCGGTGGGGATTGCCGCAACCCGGATGCTGGCCAAGCTCGCGGCGGATATGCACAAGCCTTCGGGGCTGACCCTGTTGGACCCCGGGGCTATGCCGCGGCCGATCCTTCATCTGCCGCTGTCGGATTTCCCCGGGATCGGTCCGGCCATGGCGGTGCGGCTGGCGCGCGCCCGGGTGGCTACGGTGGCGGATCTGTGGGGCCTCAGTCCCGCTCGGATGCGCCAGCTTTGGCGCAGTATTAATGGCGAGCGGTTTTGGTACGACCTGCATGGGCGGGACTTGCCACCGTTGGAGACCCGCCCGCCGCAGACCATCAGCCACGGCCATGTGCTGGCGCCAGAGCTGCGTCCCCGCCTAGAGGCGCGCAAGGTGGTCCGACGTCTGACGATCAAGTGCGGCAGTCGCCTGCGCCGGATGGGCTATCGCTGCCGGGGGCTGGTACTATCGATGCGGATCGACGGGGGGCCGCGCGATACCCTGGAGGCGCGCTTTGCTTCGACCCAGGATACCTTTGCCCTGCTGCGGGCGTGCGATGGCCTGTGGGCCCAGTGGCAGGCCCAGCGCCCGGGGGCGACGCACCTGAAAAAGGTCAATGTTACCTGCCTTGGCCTGGAGGCGGCGGCCCCGGCAGAGCCGGATCTGTTCAGCGCTCAAGCGACGGATGCGGTAGAGGCCACCTCTGACGTAGCCGCGCGCCACCTTCGGCTGTTCGCCGCGATGGACGCGCTCAATCAGCGCTTTGGCAAGGATGTGGTGACCCTTGGGCCCCGACCCAAGATCCATAGCTTCGTCGGGGCCAAGATCGCCTTTGGCCGGATTCCGGCCCGGGCCGAATTTTCGGAATAGGGGGCTTAGCCCGCCACCACAGCTTCGGCGATCTGATCGACGACACGGGCCACGAGATCCGCGTCGTCGCCTTCGGCCATGACCCGGATCAGCGGTTCGGTTCCGGACGGGCGCACGACGACCCGGCCTGAGCCATTGAGCTTATCCTCGGCGTCGGCAATCGCCTGCTTGACCTTGGTGCTTTCGAGCGGCTTGCCGCCCTTGAAGCGCACATTTTTCAACAGCTGGGGCACCGGCTCGAACTGGCGACCAATCTGGCTGAGGGGCAGGTCGGCCTCGACCATAACGGCCAGGACCTGCAGGGCTGCAATCAGGCCGTCCCCCGTGGTGGAATAGTCGGTCAGAATCACGTGGCCAGACTGCTCGCCGCCGACATTGAAGCCACCCGAAATCATTCGCTCCATCACATAACGGTCCCCGACCTTGGTCCGCTCCAGGGTCAGGCCCCGGGCTTGGAAATAGCGCTCCAGCCCCAAATTGGACATGACCGTCGCCACGACTCCGCCGCCGGTGAGGCGCCCCCTGTCGGCGAGGGATCCCCCGATCAGGGCCATGATCTGGTCGCCGTCGATGATGTTGCCCTTCTCGTCACAGATCACCAAACGGTCGGCATCGCCATCGAGGGCAATACCGATGTCGGCGCGGTATTTGCGCACTGCCTCGGCCATGGCCTGGGGGTGGGTCGAGCCGCATTCTTCGTTGATATTGGTCCCTGTGGGATCGTCCCCGAGGGCAATAACTTCGGCGCCCAATTCATAAAGCGCCGTCGGGGCCACGCGATAGGCTGCACCGTTTGCACAGTCGATCACAATGCGCATATTGTTTAGCCGCAGATGACGCGGGAAGCTGGCCTTGGCGATTTCGACATAACGGGCCTGAGCGTCATCAATCCGGCGCACGCGGCCCAAGTTGTCAGAATTGGCCAGCCCTGACTGCAGGCTTTCATCCATCAGGGCTTCGATCTTGAGCTCCACTGCGTCGGACAGCTTATAGCCGTCCGGGCCAAACAATTTGATTCCGTTGTCGGCATAATGGTTGTGCGAGGCGGAAATCATCACCCCAATATCCGCCCGCATGGAGCGGGTCATCATCGCCACGCCGGGCGTAGGCAGCGGCCCCAGAATGCGCACGTCCATCCCAGCGCTGGTAAAGCCGGCTACAAGCGCCGGTTCGATCATGTAGCCGGACAAACGCGTGTCCTTACCAATCACCACGAGATGGCGACGGTCATCCTCAGACATAAAAAAGCGACCGGCCGCGAGCCCGACACGCAAGGCGACTTCGGCCGTCATCGGATGAGAGTTGGCCCGGCCTCTGATGCCATCGGTTCCGAAATATTTTCTGTTGCTCATAAAATCCCCCTACTTGGAGTCAGGACTGGTCTTATCTCATGGTTAGGTTTTTCGAAGTCATACTTTCTTTCCATGCGTTACAAAAGTGGGTCGGATGTAACGAACTGACATGCAGATTTATTTTTTCCCGTGTACTGAGAGCTTTAGAACGACCCTACTCAAGACATAAAAAGGTTATAACCATGTGTGGCATTATCGGCGTCACGGGCACTTCGCCCGCAGCCCCGCGTTTGATTGAAAGCCTCCGCCGCCTCGAATACCGGGGCTATGATTCCGCCGGGATCGCGGTCAGCCAAGACGGGCAGGTGAGCCGTCGAAGGGCCAAGGGCAAGATTCGCCTGCTCGAAGAGGTGATCGATGCCGAGCCGATCAGAGGCAACACCGGCATCGGCCATACGCGCTGGGCCACCCACGGTGCGCCGTCGGTGCCCAATGCCCACCCGCACCAATCGGGCAAGGTCACCCTCGTCCATAACGGCATCATCGAGAACTATGCCGAGCTGAAGGCCGCGCTTCAGGCGCAAGGCCGGGTGTTCGAAAGCGAAACCGACACCGAGGTGATCGCGCATCTGTTTGATGCTGAGCTGTCGCGCGGCAAGGCCCCGCTTGAGGCCTTTAAGGCGACGCTGGACCAGTTGCATGGGGCCTATGCCCTTGGCGCGATGATCTCGGGTCAGGATGGTATCATATATGGGGCGCGTCGCGGATCGCCGTTGGTGATCGGCTGGGGCGAGGGCGAAATGTTCCTCGGCTCAGATGCTCTGGCCGTAGGCCCGTTCACCAATCGCGTCACCTATCTCGAAGAGGGCGACTGGTTGGTCATGACGCGTGAGGGCGCTGAGGTCTTTAATGCCAGCGGTGATCGCGTCAATCGGGCGGTGACGATCGTTTCGGCGGCGGCGGCGCTGGTGGAAAAGGGCGCGTATCGTCACTTCATGGAAAAGGAAATCCATGAACAGCCGGACAGCTGCCAGCATACTTTGTCGGCCTATCTGGATCCAGTGGCGCGTGTTGCTCGGGTCCCCGGTGATTTTGATTTTTCAAGTATCAACCGTATCCAGATCGTCGCCTGTGGAACGGCCTACTATGCGGGCTATATCGCCAAATATGCCTTTGAAAAGCTGGCGGGTTTGCCGGTCGATGTCGAGGTCGCGTCGGAGTTCCGCTATCGCGCTCCGGCGGTGACACCCGACACCTTGGCCCTTGCGGTTTCCCAATCGGGGGAAACGGCCGATACCCTGGCGGCCCTGCGTTGGTGCAAGGAACAGGGGCTGAAGACGGCCGCCCTTGTCAATGTCCATACGTCGTCGATGGCGCGTGAGGCCGATGCCCTGTGGCCGACCCATGCCGGTCCGGAAATCGGCGTGGCCTCAACCAAGGCCTTTACGGCTCAGGTCTCGGCGCTGCTGGCCCTGGCCCTAGGCGCGGCGGTGGCGCGCGGGCGCGTCGATGCCACGGAACAGGCGCGTCTTGTCGGCGTGCTGATGGAAGTGCCCGGTCTGATCGCCCAGGCCATGGCTATGGACACGGCCTTGTCGCGGGTCGCCTATGATCTGGCCAAGGCGCGGGACGTGATCTACCTCGGGCGCGGCGCGATGTTCCCTCTGGCGCTTGAAGGCGCACTCAAGCTTAAGGAAATCAGCTATATCCATGCCGAGGGCTATGCCGCGGGCGAGATGAAGCACGGCCCCATCGCGCTGATCGACGAAAAGACGCCGGTGGTGGTGATCGCGCCTGAAGATGAGCTGTTCGAAAAAACCGCCTCCAACGTCCAAGAGGTCGCGGCGCGCGGGGGCCGGGTGATCCTGATTACCAATGCCGTCGATAAGGTCCCGACCTTGCCGGGCGAAGCCGAAGCCGCCGCGCGGGTGGTCAAGGCCCCAGCCTGTGATCCCTTTATCGCGCCACTGATCTATGCGGTGCCGATGCAGCTTCTGGCCTATCACACCGCCGTCTATAAGGGCACGGACGTGGATCAGCCGCGCAACCTCGCTAAGTCGGTGACAGTGGAATAGGCGAAGGCCATCCAGACGCGTATCAAGCCCCGGCCCGCCCTGCGGTGCCGGGGTTTTTCGTGCCATAAGACCGGGGCTAAGGCTTTTTTTATGCTTTCCATCTAGATCATAAAATTGATCTATGATGGAGACCGTCATGACCTTCCGGACGACCTGTTCTGGCTGCCGCGCGGGCGCTGGCTTCGAGCTGCCGATCACCATGGCGTTTCAGCCGATTGTCGATGTCGTCACCGGGACCGTGTTTGCCCAGGAAGCCCTAGTGCGCGGGACGAATGGTGAGGGCGCGGGCACCGTGCTCAGCCAGGTTTCTGACCAGAACCGCTATGCATTTGACCAGCGTTGCCGGGTGGCTGCGATCGAGCTGGCCGCCGGCCTCAAGCTCGCCGAAGCGGGAATGGCGCTGTCGATCAACTTCCTGCCTAATGCCGTCTATGAGCCGCGTGCCTGTATCCGGCTGACGCTGGAAACGGCGCTGAAATGTGATTTCCCGGTCCAGAACATCATCTTTGAGTTCACCGAAAGCGAGAAGCTCGACACCAACCACCTGCTGAATATCCTGCGGGCTTATCGGGCCATGGGGTTTCGCACGGCGATCGATGACTTTGGGTCGGGTTATGCCGGTCTGGGTCTGCTGGCCAAGTTTCAGCCCGATATCGTCAAGATCGACATGGATCTGATCCGCGATATCGACACCGACGCGGCCAAGCGCAAGATTCTGAGCGGAACCTTGGCGATCCTGGCGGATCTGGGCATTACGCCCTTGTGTGAAGGGATCGAAACGGTGGGGGAATATACGGTGCTGCGTGATATGGGCGTGGCCCTGATGCAAGGCTACCTGCTCGGTAGGCCGACCCTGGCCGGGCTCACGTCACCGAACTGGCCGGAAGCACAAACGCGGAAGGTCGGCTAGGGCGCCCGCACGTCACCGGACCACTCAGGGCGTAATGGTCATCCGCATCAGCTCATGATGGGCCTGGGTCAGGCGCGGGGCGGTTAAGCGTCCCTGTGGATCCGCCGACAAAGCCGCAGTCTGGATCATGGGATCCAGCGCTTTACAGTCAAAGGCGCCCACCAGCAGGCGGCACAGCTGGGGCGGATGCCCCACGTCGCCCAAGACGACGGCCAAGGTTTGACCCACACGCATCAGACCCGGATTGGCCATCCGCATCGGCAGACTGGCGACCCGTTCGGCGTGGATGGCTCCGGGACGAAGCCGGAAAAGATCCTGACTGAGATCGTCAAGGCCCCAGAGAGTCCCGCTGTCATCCACTACCACATGTGTCCACCCAGCCGTGCCCTGACGCTTTACACCCACGGAGTCCGGGCGCATGGGATCATACATCCGCACATGCCAGCCTTCGGCATCACGACCAGCGACAAAGAGCGTACGCCCATCCGTTGACCAATTCAGAATGGCCGGATCAAAGCCCGCACGGCTGAGGATCTGGTGCCCTGTACCATCCGGGCGGATAATTTGGACATAGCCCTTGCGGTTCTTCACGCCCATAAAGGCAATGCTCTGGCCATTCGGGGCCCACTTGGCCCCGCTGGTTACGCCGGTTCGGCTTTTGAATAAGGGCTTGGGCGGCGCCCCGGCCTCGGGGGCCATGATCCAAAGCGTGCTGCCGCCATCGCGTTCCCAGTTGAACACCCGATAGCCGTCAGAGCGGATATCCATATCCCACATGTATCCCCGCAAAGGCAGGGCGGCGATCGGCTGGGCACCCAGCGTTTGCGGGTCAAGCCGGACAAACTCGCTGCGGGTCATGTCCACTTCGGCCACCAGCAAGGACTGGCCATCGGTCCCAAGACGGCTGAAGTCGCGCAGGCCCGGGCTGATCTGGCGATGATCCCCGGTGCGCAGATCAAAGGTCCAGAGGCCAAAATCGCCCCCCCGGGTCGTCGAATAGGCCAGGGTGCGACCGCCGTTCAGCCAGACATAGCCAATGGATTTCCAGCCATCCTGGGTCAATTGGCGGATCTGCCCCTTCAGGTCGCTGATATAGAGATCCGCCACGCCGTGGGCGGTAAAGCGCCGAAAGACAAACTGCTTGCCGTCCGGGTGCGCCAAGGGCTCGCTATCGGCACGGCTGTCGGCGGGCGGAGCTGTAACCGCGCGGGTGGTTCCAGAGCGCAGATTGAGGGCATAAATCCGATTTTTTTCGTTGCCCCGGCTCCGGTCTGAAAACAACAGAGTGTGGTTATTCAGCCAGCTCAGACGCGTTGAGGCATTGGTCTGGCACCGACCGCCGGGTTGTTCCGTGCCATCCTTCAGGGTCAGGATCCGGATCGCACAGGGCTGGTTGCTAACACGGCGGACAAAGGCGACCCGGGTTCCATCGGGTGAGAAAACCGGCGACAGCTCGTCCTGATCCGGGGTGCGTGTCAGAACGCGGGGGGTCGCGTGTCCGTTCAAGCTGTGCAGGACCAGATCGCGCGGGACCGGGCGGGACGCGGATTCCGATGAGACGAGCCACTGGCCATCGGCGGACACGGCCGGCGACGTGGCATAGGCTCCCACGGGTCCGATCGATTGTAACTGTTTGACCCGCAAGACTGGCGCGGGAGCTAGGCTTGTGGCGATCAGCCCCACCGCGACCACCAGCCCCGCTGTCAGGCCCACGACAAGCCGCGGACGCGCCGACCAGAGCGTTTGACAGGCGGGTTTCGGGCCCTCGGTCACCGTTTGGGCCGTGACACGGTCCGGTGTGGCCCCCCTAATCGCGGATGGTGCCGTGGCGCTTTCGTACACGAGCCGGTAGCCGATCCGGCTCAGGGTCTCGATTCGGATCTCGGGGGCATGGGCCAGATGACGGCGCAAGCGTCCCACCGCCCGGTGAAGCGCATCATCGCTGATGGCGCGCCCGGACCAACAGGCGGAAATCAGATCATCGCGGGTCAGGACCTCGCCGCGCGCCCGCACCAGCGCGACCAGCACCGTCATCACCTTGGGTTCGAGCGATTGCCGACCTTTGGGCGATACAATTTCCAAGGTGCGCGGGGAGACATGAAGTTCACCCAGGTTAAAGGGCGGAACATCTTTAAGATCAATGGGTTCTGCTGCGTCTGTCAGATCGCCGAAATGGGTCATCGGAAAATCATCGGAAAAAACTCCGCCTGGTGTCCTGTCGGTTCACGACCGCCTGCCGCACGCCGTTTCGGTCTCCCGAACGGTTTGCCCAGAGGTTCAACCATGCGCCCCCAACTCAGCCTCACTTGCTCCCTGTTTTGTCTCTTATCAGTCACTCACGCCTTCGCCCAGTCCCAATCGGGGTCCGCATCCGCACCCTCGGCTCCGGCACGCGGCGCTCCGGCTCAGGCTGCGGATGCCTTTGGCAGTCGCGCCGGATTAGAGATCAATGGTCTCTATAACGAAGGTCAGGCCCGGGGCTTTAATCTGGGCACCACCGGGGCCTATCGGCTCGACGGCATGGTATTTCGCCCTATCGGCGGGCTGCCTGATGTGATTACCGAAGATGTCTCGGTGCTGATCGGCGTCAATGGGGCCCAGGTCAATCAGCCCTCGCCTTCGGGGGTGGTCAACTAC
>DAITMY010000039.1:0-12821 GCA_036834925.1 Asticcacaulis sp. | reverse complement strand
GCCCTCTTGGCCGTCATTTCTTAAGGTGCGCAGCGGCCTGATCCGGCCCCTCGCCGCAGCCTCTGCCGTCCTGGCGGGGATCGCGGGAACGGCCCTGACCGGCATGGCTACGAATTTTCTGACGGGTTCTGCCTTAGCCGGACTTGGCGGGGCCGTGGCCCTTGCGGCCTATAACTATCTCCTGCCCAGCGCCACCATACGCGCCGTGGCGATCCTTCGCACGATCAGCCGCTATGGGGATCGCTATTTCGGCCATCACAGCGTGCTTGAGGCCATGGCGGATTATCGCGCCCGGCTGTTTGGTCACCTAACCGCTGTGGGGCCGGATGCCGCGTGCCGGGCCGTCGATCCCGATCAACCGCCCGAAAGCCGCCGTCTTGCAGCGCGTCTGGTTCAGGACACAGCAAGCCTTGAGACGCGCGCCATCACCGACTTCAGCTTTTGGGCTTTTGGCGGCAGTCTCCTCGCCGCAACCCTGTTTGCGTTTATGCACCACCCGCTCAGCGTCCTGATCTTGTTGGGGGGTCTCGGCCTAACCGGCTTAGGTGCGCGGGCGCTCATCATCCGGCTCAATGCGCGCCGACTGCGCCTAAATGCGACGGAGACTGAGGCGCGCATAGCACTTCAGGCACACTGGGATCAGGCCCGCGCCATCTTGCCGGACATCCGGGTCTATGGGTTGGCCCCAAGCCTGACCGAGTCTCTAGCGCAGGCAGAAGCCGATTGGGACAACGCGCGACGCACTCAAATTCGGGACAGTCTTGACCTCGACGCCCTCACGGCCGGGGGAATGGCCGTGACCCTGGTGGGGCTTTTGCTGCACGGGGGCGAGGGCGCATTGCCCGCCCTTGCCGGGGCCGTATTTGTCACACCCTTGGCCTTTGAGGCTCTAACCGCTGTTCTTAAACGGCATCTAAGTGATCCCGAAACCCATGCGGCCGCGCACCGTATAGACGCCCTTGGCCAGCGCGTCCCTGCCCCCCTGCCCCCAATCCAGGCAGATTCGGAAAATGCACCTCTCTGCACCCTCCCGCTGCGATCGGGTCTGGTTTTTCCCATTATACGCGGGGTGCGCCTGCACCTGCGCGGGATCAGCGGCAGCGGCAAGACCCAAGCGGTCACGGCTCTGATAGCGCGTAATCCGGCCGCCTTGTTTAGCCACCAGCCCCAGTCGGCCCCAGTGCTGACGGGGACAGTCCACGAAAACCTTGATCTCGCAGGACGGGGGCTTTCCGAACCGGATCTATGGGCGGCCCTTGAGGTTGCCGACCTTGCAGAGCGCATTCGCACCCTTCCGGACGGGCTCAATACTTGGCTTGGTGATGGCGGCCTGCATCTGTCGGGTGGGGAGAAAAAGCGTCTGTCCCTAGCCCGCGCGCTGCTGCGTCCGGCCCCGCTGTTGATCCTCGATGAACCCACCGAAGGGCTCGATCCGACGACAGAAGCGCGGGTCGTGACGAGGCTTGAAGCTTGGCTGACCCAAACCGGCCAAGGGATAATCTTAATCAGCCATCGCCCCCGTCCCCATGACCTATGCACAGTCGCTTTGGATATTGCGGATTTGATGCTTCAATACACCGAAAACCTAAACCCGCCTGCTGAGCACTGAGTCCCGCGTGAACACTTATAATTCCAGTCTCGATCCCATAGAAACCCTGTAATCCCTGCCTTATTAAAGAGATTTATCATAAATCTGACATGTATATATTTTAGTTAAATCTATGGTGGCGCTCTCTGAGCGCTATATAAAAGCCAAAGCTAAACGGAGGTAACCATGACAACGATGAACAGACGCGCTTTGTTGACAGCAGGGCTGCTTGGAACCGGTGGCCTGATCCTCAGCGGGTGTGACGATGGCACTCAGTCCTATCTCAAGGGCTTTAGAGACGGCTTTCAGGAAAAAACACGGAACCTGTCAAACGCTACAAAAGCGCTCGAACCCGTTATCGGCAAGAATTGGGCAGACACCAAACTCACCGGTCGCAGCGTTCGCATCGGTGTGATTGATGCGGGCTTTGGCAAGGTCCAAGAACGCGAGACAACCAAACATATCCGCTTGCTTGCGCTTCAAGGTTTTACGAGCGGGGCCCCCATCGATCTTTATGCGGATCCTGAAATGCATGGAACCGATATGGTTGAAGCCATAATCGGTCGCAACGGTGAGACACCGATCGGCTTGGCACCCCGGGCGGTCTTGCTCTTGGCCAAGGGCGAAGACGCGCGCACGGAAGCGCTGAGCGATGAGCAAAGCGTGATCAAGGCCCTAGAGTGGCTGGTCAGCAGCCACATCGATGTTCTCAGTCTATCGTTGGGCTTCAGCCGGTTTGATGATCAAAGCCCTTACGGTCCCAAGGATCTCAATGGTCAAACCTCTGCCATCTCAAAGGCTTTGACGGCGGCCCTCGCCGCCGATCCGCGCCTTGTGGCCGTTGTCAGCGCCGGGAATGAGGGACGCTCGGACTGGGGCCGGATTACGTTTCCGGGCGATGTGGCCGAGGCCCTGACTGTAGGCTCGGTCGAAAGTGATCTGAAAACCCGCCGTCCCACCAGCGGCAAGGGGCCAGACACGGGCCCGATCAAGCCGGATCTGTGTCTGGCAACTGGCAAGGGCGCATCTTCGGTGGCCACCGCCTTAACGGCGGGCCTCGTCGCTTGTCTGCGTGAGGCGTTCCCGCAAGCGACCCGAGCTCAGCTGTTGCAGGCTTTGCGCAACAGCGGCACCCAGGCCAAGGCCCCAACCCGCGAGACCGGTTATGGTGTGCCCCAGGCGGCCCTCGCGATCGCCGCCTTAGAAGCCATGGGCCTCAAGCGCCACATCCCAACCCCGCGTGACGGAAAGATCGGCTAAGCGCGGTCCTATTGAGCCAGCAAAGCCTCGGCTTCAGTTCCGATCGCGTCATGGGCGGCGGGGTTGAGCATCATGCCCATATGATCGACCCCATCCACCAGCCGCACAGGCAGGGCTGGATTGACCGCCTTGAGCGCCGTCGGATAGGCCTCGGCCACGAACAGCTCATCCTGGGCCCCGATGATCACGCGGGTCGGGGCCTTGATCGCCGCCACCGTCTTCTCCCACGGGCGGGGCAGGCTCGAAGAGGCCAACAGCGCATGGCTGTAGCTGGCCGGACGCCCCGCGTGGAGGTCTTTCGGCACGGCCATGGCCAACACCGTAAGATGGTCAAACGCTGAGATGCCCATTTGGTTCAGGATGCTCAGGGTGACGATGCGCGGCACGCTGACCGTGGTCCAGCCCCCCTGGTTGGGACGATCCATGACGGTGCCCGGGGCGATAAACGGCGAGATAGCCAGATAGGCGTCATAGTCCCCGCCATCCTTTGACTCAGCCTTTGACCCCGCACGCGCCTCGGCCTCACCGGCATGGCGCAGGGTCAGACCCCCATTCATCGAGAACCCGGCCAACAAACGCTTTTGCCCCGGGTGCATACGCCCCAAATAGGCGGCGAAGTCAGTCAGGTCCTCACTATACTGCGTGCGGTGGACGATATCGCCGAGGCGTCCATCGGGGCCGGGGCTCTGGCCATGTCCGCGCATGTCCGGCGCATAGACGCTCATGCCTTTAGCGGCGAGCGCCTTGGCAAGACCATGGACCGTGAGACCCGTGCCCGATGAGCCATGCACTAGCACCACAGCCCCCTTTTCAATCCCAACAGCAGGATAGAACCGATAGGCGAGTTTACCTCCATCCCGAGCGGTCAGAATCCGGGCCGCCGGTTGTTCGCGGGCATAGCCGGCATAGGGGCTGCTGGCGTTTTCAATCGAGGCCAGGGGCGGCGGAGCCTTGGGCGCGGTCAGGGTCAGAACCCCGGCGGCGATTGTGGCCATCACCAACGGGGTAATGACGGCGGTCCGCACAAGGGTCTTCAAAGCGATTTTAGCGAAGGACATCGGGAAAGCTCCGTGAACAGGTGTTGCCACTGTCCTAGGTGGGGTTTTCCCGGCTGTCTCGGCCGATTTCGCCATTGGCAGGATCTCTTCGCCAGTGGTAAGGCGCAATGGGTCTAGGCGGTGATATCAATTTTTGCTAGAATGATATCACTTGCAAATTGGGACTCCTGTCATGCCCGCGATTACGGTTCGAAACATCCCCGAGGCTGTGCATCTGGCCCTGAAACAAAGAGCGGCGCGTCATGGCCGTAGCACCGAGGCAGAGATCCGCGACATACTCGCGGCGGCCGTGGTCCCAAAAGAGGAGAAGGGGACGGGGATTGGCAGCGCTTTGTTTGCCCTCGGGCGGCGTCATGAACTGGACTCAGAAGACGGGTCAGCCTTGGACCCTGAACGGTCCAAGGCGCCGGCCAGCCCGATGACGTTTGACTGAGCGGGTTTCGATGTTTTTGCTGGATACCAATGTCTTGTCTGAGCCCTTGCGTCCTCATCCAGAGGCGCGTGTTCTGGCTTGGCTCGATGCACAATCCGCTAGCGCCTTATGGATCTCTAGTATCAGTCTGGCGGAAATGGCCTTTGGAGTGGCGTGTCTTCCAGAGGGGCAAAGAAAATCCCGAATGAATGCGGCTCTTGAGGACCTTCTGGACCTGTTTGCGGGGCGGATCCTGATGTTCGACGATCCCGCAGCGCGCTCTTATGGGCGGATCGCGAGCCAAGCCCGAGCAGCAGGTCAGGGATTGCCCATACCCGATGGCTATATTGCCGCCATCGCGGCCGCTCGGGATCTTGCAGTTGCGAGCCGCGACGTTCATCCTTTTCGGGCCGCAGGTCTGCGCGTAATCAATCCTTGGGAATTTGGGCACTAATCCGGTTCCCTAGGTTAAACAAACCGCGATAAAAGTCACGCTCATCCATGCCGTTCACCCCCCTTCAGTTGCTTTTGCGGGTCTTATCCCTGCGCTCGGCCCCGCTGTTGTCGCCCGAGGCGTTGATCAGTCTGCCGCTGGCTGGGATCGTGCTTGGGATTCTGGGACCGTTCGGCAGTGTGCTCGGCATGGACCTGTGGCACCGGATCGGTCATTTTATTCTGACCGTGAGTGTGATCGGCGGGGCCTCACTTTGGGTTTCCTATCTTGTGGCCCGCTGGCGGTTTCAGGGGTTTTGGCCCCTGTGGGCGGCATTACTGACCGACCTCGTGCTGGCCGTGCCCGGCGTACTCGTGATCCAGTTCAGCCTGTGGCTGTTCGCCCCGCAAACCCTAGCCCATGTGCCGCCGGGGATCTTGCTGATCAACAATGTGGTGCTGGCCCTGATCTTTCGAGGCTTAAGCCTTGGCCTGTCTTGGCAGCGCATTCGCTATGGCGGTACCGCAGAGGCAGAAACACAGTCGGATGAACGCCTATCGCCGCCAACGGGTAGGCAAATAGAAGATCCAGCCCCCGTTACAGACCCTGATACGGCGCTGCGCATGCTGTTGCCGCGCACGCTTCGGGGGGAAGTCGTGCTGGCCCTATCAGCAGAAGATCATTATCTGCGCGTCCATACCCGCCACGGCGAGGCGCTGGTGCTCATGAGTCTGGCGGCGGCCACCGATGCGCGTTCGGACGGTTTTCGGATCCACCGCTCCCATTGGGTCACACGAGCCGCAATTGACGGGGTTGAGGCCGAGCGCATCCGTCTATGGACCGGCCTGACCCTACCGCTCAGCCGCCACCGCAAGGCGGCCTTTCGCGAATGGTGGGATGAGGCCGCCGCCTAGATCAAACTGTGAGGACGTGGCTTAGCCCTAACGCGACGACAGATACGACCAGCAGGGTCCGAACAACGCCCCAACGCAAACCCAAAAGCAGACCCGTCGCCAACAGGCTCAAGCCCAGAGCGGGCAGGGAGACTGAAGCCAAGACGGGGACCTCCAGCGTGATCGGCCCAAGGGCCCGCGGGGCACGATCCGTAAACAGCAGGTGCAGTCCAAACCACAGCGCCAAACTGGCCATGACCCCCACCACAGACGCACTGATGGCCGATAATCCGGCACGCAAGGCGGGCTGACGATTCAAGGCCTCAATCCACGGCGCGAGGGCAAATATCCAGAGAAAACAGGGCACAAAGGTTACCCAAGTGGTCAGGCTCGCCCCCAGAACCCCGGCCAGAATTGGATCTAGCCCACCCGGATCCCGATAAGCCGCCAAAAAGCCCACATGCTGGGTCACAAGGATCAACGGCCCGGGGGTCGTTTCCGCAAGCCCCAGAGCATCCGCCATTTCACCGGGCTTAAGCCAGCCAAAGGTGTCCACGGCGGCCTGGGCCAGATAGGCCAACACGGCATAGGCCCCACCAAAAGTGACCATGGCTAGTTTGGAAAACAACAGCCCTATGTCCCACAGGACATGATCGGGGCCAAGCCAGACCCATACCGCCACCAGCGGCGCAAACCACAGCCCGCCCCAGATCAGCGTTGTAAGGCCCAAATGCCGGATACCCGCCCACAAGTTGGGCTGCGGGCCTGTCGCGGGTGGCACCGTATCCGGCTTTTGTAAAAAACCGAGGCTAAGCCCAATCAGACCCGCCCCCAGGACCACAAGCGGAAACGGTACGCTAAACGCGGCTAAGGCGATGAAACCGCCTATAGCCAGACCCCGGTCAAGGGGTGTTTTTAGCGCCCGGCCCGACAAACGGATCAGGGCTTGCAGCACAAGCGCCAGAACGGTTGCCTTTAGACCGAGCAAGACAGCAGACAGGGCAGGTAACTGCGCATAGAGCGCGTAACCAATCGACAAGGACAGCATCAGGAGCGCGCCCGGCAAGACAAACAGTCCCCCCGAAATCAGACCGCCAATCACCCCCTGAAGCCGCCAGCCGATCCAAGTGGCCAGCTGCATGGCTTCCGGTCCCGGAAGCAAATGACAGACACTCAAGGCGCGCAGATATTCGGTCTCGCTGATCCAGCTGCGGCGTTCGACGATCGCGTCATGCATCATGGCGATCTGACCGGCCGGACCACCAAAACCGAGGACCCCGATGCGCAGAAAAACACGGGCCAGATCTGCGTAAGACGTCGAACCCGTGGGGCCAGACAAGGGGGATAAAGTAGGATGTTCTGACGTATCCATAGACCCCCACTGGAATATCTATAATGCCAATTGGATGTTCAACAGATCAAGTAACTATAGTCACAACCTCAATCGAAAATATTGGCTTTTGACTGATCACAATTCAATACACATCCAAGCAACACATGTCTTATAATTCGGTCCCGACACCGTACTTCAACCAAACAGCCTTATCCTTAAGCACCGATTGTACAAACTGCGTGTGGGCCTCGGTCTCCTGAGCGGTAAGCCGTGACGGCAAGGGGGCAGGGCGCGGACCCGGTCCTTCGGTATCGAGCACAACGGCATCGGACTGGGGCGTAAAGGCCGACAGATCAAGGCTGCGCTCTTTGCCACCTTGAAGTTCAAGGTAAACATCCGCCAGCAGACGCGCATCGATCAACGCTCCGTGCTTGTCCCGTTCGGTGAGCGAGATATTGAACCGGCGACACAGAGCATCCAGAGAATTATGCATGCCCGGATAGCGTTTGCGGGCCATATCGAGCGTATCGACCCAGCGCGGCTCGGGCAGGGGCAGGCGGCGGGCACGCTCCAGCTCCATATTGATAAAGCCCCGGTCAAACGCCGCGTTATGGGCGACGATCTGGGCATCGCTGACAAACTCCAGGAAAGACTCGACGACCTCGGCAAACTTGGGTTTGTCGGCCACCATGGCATTTGAAATGCCATGCACGCGCTCCGCATCCGGTTCGATCTCGCGCTCGGGATTGATATAGACGTGATAGGTCCGCCCGGTTGGGAGCAGGTCCTCCAGCTCTAAACAGCCGATTTCGATCAGCCGGTGCCCCTTGTTGGGGTCAATCCCGGTGGTTTCGGTATCAAGAATGATTTCGCGCGCCATGGGCCTTCATTGCTGTGCTTTGGCCATCCCGTCCAGACGGCTAAGGCGTTCTGTGAGGGCCAGAACCTGCTGACGGGCGCTTTCCAGCCCCGCCCCCGTATCAATCACATAATTAGCGCGTTGGCGTTTTTCAGCATCGGGCATTTGCCGCGACAGGATTGTCTCAAACGCCGCTTCGGTCATGCCGGGGCGAGCCAGGACCCGCTGACGCTGGATTGCGGGATCAGCACTAACGACCACAGTCGCATCCATCGCGGCATCGAGGCCCGTCTCAAACAGCAAAGGTACATCGAGAACGGCCCACGCCGCTCCGGCCCTTGCTGCTGTTTCAAGAAAGACTGCACGATGCTCCGCCACCAGCGGGTGCACAATCGCTTCGAGTTCAAAAAAGCGTTCTGGTTGTCTCTTAAGAACCTCGGACAAGGCTTTTCGATCGATACCGCCCTGATCGTCTACCACCGGTCCAAAAGCGGCTATAACCGGCGCAACCGCCGGGCCGCCAGGCGCATAGAGACTATGGACCGCCGCATCGGCATCCCAAAGCGGCCAGCCCAAAGCGGCAAACATTCGGGCGGTGGTGCTTTTACCCATACCAATCGAGCCGGTCAGGCCAAGCACCTTCACGTGGGCGATCCGTTGGCGAGATGCTCGAGGGCCAAGGCGCGGACATCAACGTCAACCGGGGGCGCGACACCAAACAAAGCCTCAAAGCTTGGCCGCGCTTGATGGATCAACATCGCCAGACCATCGACTGTCCGAAGATCCCGCGCTGCCGCGGATTGAAGGAGGGGCGTCATCAAGGGCCGATAGGTCATGTCCATGACCACAGCCCCATCCGGCAAAGTCTCCAATGTCGGCAAAGGCCCGCCAGAGGCGGCATTGACCAACAGACCCGCCCCAGAAAAAGCCTGTGCAGCATGCAACAGGTCAAAGGCCGTTACCCGGGACTTGAAGGCAAACACCAGCTCTTCGGCCCGCGCGAGGGTGCGATTGACCACCCGCACTTCAGGGACACCTGCCGCCAATAAAGCCGACACGGCCGCCCGCGCCGCGCCGCCAGCCCCCAACACCACCGCCGGCAGGGCGGTAAAATCAAAGCCCGGGGCCTGTTCGCGAATAGCCTGGGTCAAACCATAACCGTCGGTGCTTTGGGCCTTGACGCGACCCTCTTCGTCAAAGGTCAACAGATTGGCCGATCCTGCCGCCAGAGCTTCCGCTTCAGCTGTGTCCGATAATGCGAGCGCCTGTTCCTTATAGGGGGCAGTCACATTGACCCCGCACAGCAATCCACCACGACAGGCCCGGATCAGCGCCTTGAAACCCTCTTCGCCTTGGGGGGCGAGGGGGACATAGACCGCATCAAGGCCAAGCGCGTGGATCCAAGCATTGTGCAACAGCGGACTGAGCGAATGGGTAATCGGGCGGCCCAAAACCGCGCCCACCTTGGCTGCACCAGAAAAAGCAACGACGGACATATCAGGACTCCAAGACGCCGCGCGCCCGCAACGCTTCAAGCAATGGCAACAAAGGCAGACCAAGGATCGTGAAATAGTCCCCCTGGATCGCCTCGAACAGCTGAACGCCTTCACCTTCGAGCATGTAACATCCGACCGAAGATAAAATCGCCTCGCCGTTGCGGTTCAAATAGCCCTCAAGCCAAGCATCACTGAACATGCGCACACGTAAAGTCGCGGTTTCCGTTTGCGACCAAAGCACCTCGCCCGCACAGGCCAAGGCCAGCCCAGAGTGCAGATGATGATCCCGGCCCCGCATATGTAGGAGCCGCAAACGGGCCTCTTCAAGTGATGTGGCTTTGTCGACCAAATGCCCCGTCAGTTCCAAGGTCTGATCGGCCCCAATCACCAGCGCGTCGGTATGGCGCGAGGCTTCCACGGCTTTCACCTCAGCAAGGGATAGCGCCACCTGCTTAGGACTGGCTCCCCCCTCGATCAGGCTATCCTTGACCACCTGCTCATCAATGGGTGAAGCAAGTTGAGTAAATGCCAGACCCGCACCCTTGAGAACTGCTGCCCGGGCCACGCTTTTTGACGCCAGTACAAGATCGGTCATGACAGGATCCCCACACGCCCCGAACGGCGCTCAGACAGAAGGTTGATGATGGTGGCCGCCGTTTCTTCAACCGAACGCCGGGTCACATCGATTATGGGCCATTGGTTGCGTTCAAACAATCGTCGCGCTCGGATTGTTTCTTCGCGCACAGCATCGGTATCGACGTAATCGCTTTCACGCGCCTCATTCAGGCTCAAAAGCCGGTTGCGGCGAATTTGAATCAGCCGGTCTGGCGATGAAATCAAGCCGACGATCAAGGGTTGGCCGTTGGTAAAGCTCTTGAGCTTTTCCGGCGCCTCCTGGCCGGGCACCAGCGGGATATTTGCCGCTCTGACTCCACGGTTGGCGAGATAGATACAGGTTGGGGTTTTGGACGTGCGGCTGACGCCCACAAGGATCACATCCGCATGTTCAATCGCATTCAGCCCCGCGCCATCATCATGGGCAATGGCAAAGTTCAGGGCCTCAATCCGGTTGAAATATTCCGTATCCAGCGCGTGTTGTGCGCCGATACGGCTGGTCATGGGGGCCCCAAGATAACGCGACATCGCTAGGATCAACGGATCAAGCGCGGCAATCGTGGGCATGTTCAACGCCCGGCAACCGTTTTCTAGCTCCTCGCGCATCTCCTTGTCGACGATGGTATGCAACACCACGCCCGGCGATTGGCTAATTTCCTCTAGGACACGGCTCATCTGTTTTTGCGACCGCACCAGCGCATAGATGTGCTCAATGGGCAGCACGTTCTCAAAGCGCGCCACAACCGCCTTGGCCATCGCATTCAGGGTCTCGCCCGTCGAGTCCGACACCAAGTGAATATGGAAATAGGTGGCAAGCTTGGGTTTCGTCTGGGGGCTCATGATCAGGCACTCATGGAAAATCAGCGAGACTATGCACGAAACAGGGGACAAGCCCTGTGAACGCTTTTCGAAGCGTCTGGGGACGCGTGGGGACAATATGCCGAAATCTAGGCTGCGGCAAAAACTCACGGGATAAAGGCCCAGTTTCAGCCCAAGCCGTCCGCCTCGTTTTACCTGAAACCAAATTTATCCGGCTTATGGGGATAAGTTAACGCTTGATTAACCTTAACACACAGTTAATGACAGGATCTGCCATAAGATTTCCTTAAGGATTCCTAAGGCTTCGTTAATTTTACACATTTTTAACAGTTCGAAAGACCCTAGACCTTTTCCGTGACCCCACACTGGGACTTACAGATTAAAGTTCACTGTTTGTTTCAAGTTATCCCCGATATCCCCTGTCCTATCTCTACCTCAATTTTATAGACTTCTTTTAGATAAAGATTGAGGGGAACCGAGCGAGATCGTATGACTGGGGTATGACCGAACCGTCTTTCTCACCGGGCTCTCCGGACCAAACCCCTGAACTGTCGCTGTTTTTACGTGTTTTGGCTGGGCATACTCCGGAGCGCCCTCCGGTATGGTTTATGCGCCAGGCTGGCCGATACCTGCCTGAGTACCGAGCGGTTCGTGCAACGACCCCTGATTTTGTATCGTTCTGCCTTGATCCGGAAAAAGCTGCCGAAGTCACGCTTCAGCCCTTGCGGCGTTTTCCGTTTGATGCGGCGATTATCTTTGCCGATATTCTGTTGCTACCAAAGGCTCTAGGCCAAGAGGTTCGCTTTGAAGCCGGTGAGGGGCCGCGTCTCGGTGCACTTCCGGATCAAGACACGATGCTGAGCTTGGCACCGTCGGCCGGTGAGGCACTCAAAGCGGTTGGCCAAAGCCTGTCTCGCGTTCGCGCCGCTCTGAGCCCCGATAAGGCCTTGATTGGCTTTTGCGGAGCCCCATGGACCGTTGCGACCTATATGCTCGATGGTGAGGCCAAGGAAGATCGCGCGACGGCCCGACGTTATGCGTATGAAAAGCCCGACGTCGTGGCAGGCGTGCTGGATGCCCTGATCGAAGGCTCTGCGCATTATCTGAAAATGCAGGCCGATAGTGGCGCTCAAGTCCTCAAGATTTTTGAAAGCTGGGCTGAAGGCCTTCCAGAGCCTCTGTTTGAAACCCTTGTGATTGAAAGCCATCAGCGGCTTATCGCGCGGACCCGCGAATTGGGCGTGACCGTGCCAATCATTGGCTTTCCCCGTGGCGCAGCGGCGTATGTCGAACGTTATGCCCAGGCCGTTCCAGTCCAAGCTGTGGCACTCGACAGCGCCTGTCCGCTTGAGGTCGGTCTTCGTGTGCAAAAGCACAAATGCATTCAGGGGGCCTTGGATCCTTTATTGCTGCGGGCAGGGGGGGAAGCCCTGATCTATCGCGTTGACACCTTGCGTAACACGTGGGGCCAAGGACCGTACATCTTCAACCTTGGTCACGGCATTTTGCCTGATACACCGATCGATCATGTCGAACAGGTGTTGAACCGTCTGACCCAGGGATCCTGATATGACCAGCGCGCACCGCAAGAAACTGGCTGTGGTTCTGTTTAATCTCGGTGGTCCTGATAGCCCCGAGGCGGTGCGACCGTTTTTGTATAATCTTTTCCGGGATCCGGCGATTATTGGCCTGCCTGGTGGGTTTCGTCAGCTGCTGGCGGCGCTGATATCCACGACCCGAGAGAAGAGTGCCCAGGCCAACTATGCCATGATGGGGGGGCGCTCGCCGATCTTGCCGCTGACTGAAGATCAGGCCGATGCCTTGCGCGTCCAACTTGAAGCGCAGATGCCGGATACGGATATTCGTCTCTTTATTGCCATGCGCTATTGGCACCCTCTGACCGAAGAAACAGCGCGGTTGGTCGAGGCCTTTGGTCCGGATCAAGTGGTGCTGTTGCCGCTCTATCCGCAGTATTCCTCCACAACAACCGCCTCTAGCCTCAAGGCTTGGCGCTCCGCCTATAAGGGCAGTGGGACGACCCATACCGTGTGCTGC
>DAITMY010000038.1:0-12823 GCA_036834925.1 Asticcacaulis sp. | reverse complement strand
GCCAAGGCCACTGGGGCCGAGGCAATCCATCCGGGTTATGGCTTTTTGTCGGAAAACGCGGCGTTTGCCGAAAGGGTCCGCGCTGCCGGGCTGATCTGGATTGGGCCGGATCCCGAGAGCATTCGCGCCATGGGCCTCAAGGATGCCGCCAAGACCCTGATGCAGGCGGCCGGGGTTCCCGTTACGCCGGGCTATATGGGCGATGATCAGTCGCCTGAGCGGCTCCAGAGCGAGGCCGATGCCATCGGCTATCCCGTGCTGATCAAGGCCGTCGCCGGGGGCGGGGGCAAGGGCATGAAAAAGGTCGAGACCAGCGCGGCCTTTGCCGAGTCGCTCGCCTCGGCCCAGCGTGAAGCCCATGCCGCCTTTGGCGATCCGCGCGTCCTGATCGAG
Organism: Asticcacaulis sp.; assembly: GCA_036834925.1. Lineage (GTDB taxonomy): Bacteria > Pseudomonadota > Alphaproteobacteria > Caulobacterales > Caulobacteraceae > Asticcacaulis. Next base: position 12,430 of record DAITMY010000038.1, on the reverse strand, counting down.
AAATACATCACCCGTCCGCGTCACATCGAAGTGCAGATCTTTGGCGACGCCCACGGCCAGATTGTCCACCTCTATGAGCGCGACTGTTCGCTGCAACGTCGGCACCAAAAGGTGATCGAGGAGGCTCCGGCCCCCGGTATGGATGCTGCTACCCGCGCCGCCGTCACCGATGCCGCCATCCGCGCCGCCCGCGCCGTGAACTACAAGGGGGCTGGCACCGTCGAGTTTATCGCCGATGCCTCCGAAGGCCTGCGGGCGGACCGGATCTGGTTCATGGAAATGAATACCCGGCTTCAGGTCGAGCATCCGGTCACCGAAAGCGTCACCGGCGTTGATCTGGTCGAATGGCAACTGCGTGTCGCGGCAGGCGAGCCCTTGCCGCTCAGCCAAGACGAAATCCCCCTCAATGGCCATGCCATGGAAGCGCGGCTCTATGCCGAGGATCCGGCCAAGGGCTTTTTGCCGTCAATCGGGGCGCTCGATCACTTTGTCTTGCCCGACACGATCCGGGTTGATACCGGCGTCGAAGCGGGGGGCGAAGTCAGCCAGTTTTATGATCCGATGATCGCCAAGCTGATCGTCCATGCCGAGGATCGCGAGACCGCAGCCGGCGAACTCGCCGAGGCGTGCCGTCAGGTCGAGGTGTGGCCAGTGCGGACCAATGCGGCATTTCTGGCCCGCTGTCTCGACCATGAGACGTTCTTAGAGGGTGAGGTGGATACCGCCTTTATCGCTACCTATAGCGACGATCTGATCAGCGAGGCCAGCCCGCCGGTGTGGGTGGCGGCGGCGGCTTTGGGCCAGCGGGCCTATAGCGCCCTGCTCAACAGCTTCGAAGGCGAAGGTTCGCCCTGGCAGGCGGGCTGGTCCGGCCTGATGGGCATGCGCCTCAATGGCCCGGCCCGTGCGCCGCTGTCGATTGCCTGTGACGGGTTGGTGCTTAAGGCCACGATCAGCCGCTCGGACGAATCGGACGGCAGCTTGTCTCCGATTGCCGTTACCCTGGGCGAGGATCGCTTTGATGTCGCGCTCACGGGTACCGATGAGGTCAGCGTTGATGACACGCCCCTGACGGTCTTGTCGGTCGAAGATGGGCTGGTGGTGTTTGAAGACGGCGAGGCTTGGTTGTTCCAGGATCCCGATCCGGCCCATGGGGCCGACACCAGCGCCGCCAGCGACGGGGCCCTGCGTGCACCCATGCCAGGCAAGATCGTGGCGGTTCAGGCCCAAAATGGTCAGGTCGTCGCTAAGGGGGATCCGCTGCTTGTACTCGAGGCCATGAAGATGGAACATCAAATGGCTGCCCCATTCGACGGGACTGTCGGCGATCTGACCGTTTCGGTCGGGGATCAGGTCTCGGATGGGACCGTCTTGGCGCGGGTTCTCAAGGCCGCTGAGGCTGCCGCTTGAGTGAGTCTGTCTCGTCCAGTGTGCATCTGGTTAAACTCTGTGTCGGGATCGACAGCGTCGAGCGCTTAGAGGCGTTGGTCGCGGCTCGGCGCGGCGAGACCTTGGTCCATACCCGCAATACCCCCAAACAGGCCGAGGCCTTGCTGGAAGGCGGGTCGCTCTATTGGGTGATCAAGGGCCAGATTCTGTGTCGCATGCCGATTGCCCGGATCGAGACCGTAGGCGAGGGGACGGCCAGTGTGTGCCACATCTGGCTAACCCCGACCCTCATCCGGACCATGCCCCAGCCCAAGCGTCCGTTTCAGGGGTGGCGCTACCTTAAGGCCACCGACGCGCCGCCGGATCTGGATGCCGCCACGGGGCAGGGCGTGCCTGAGGCCTTACTCAAGGATCTGAGCGCCTTGGGGCTGATGTAGGGGTTATTGGGCCGCTTCGGTCTCGCGGGCTTTTTGCTCGGCGCGGCGGATTTCATCGGGGGCCAGGACCAGCACCGAAGGCCGGAACGCCTCGCCCGTGGCTTCGGCGATCAATTCTTGACTGCGGGTTTCCACCACCTCGGTCAGCTTGGCCAAAAAGGCCTCCTTGCCGAGGCCCGGGGCGATGGGATCCAAAAATTCAATCACCGCTGTGCCGGGATGCTTTTCGTAGGCTTCCCCCGGCCAAAACAGCCCCAGATTGGTCGCCAGCGGCACGACGGGCATGTCGAAATCGCGGTACATGTGCCAGATCCCGGCCCGGTAGCGGAAATATTCACCGGGTTTGGACAGGTTGCCCTCGGGATAGATCAGGATCCGACGCCCATCGGCCTTGGCTTCGGCGGCGCGCATGGCCAGAGACTTTCGCGCTTCATGGCCACCGCAATTGTTGACCACAATGGCCCCGAGCTTTTTCAGGATCCGGCCCATCAAGGGGTATTTTTCCAGATGGTCCCCGGTGACAAAGGCGAGGTCCTTGAACTGGGAATAGACACAGAAGCCATCGCCCCAGGATTGATGCTTGGCTCCGATAATAAAGGCACCCTCGGGTAAGCGATCCTTACCCCGTACCTCCAGCTTGATCCCGGCGAACAGGCGCATGGCCCCCACCATCCGGCGGGTATAACGCTGAATAATCCAGCCGACCGGACGGCGGCCCGGCAATAGCCCAGCTAGGACGGCCATCAGGCCATAGGTGACGCTCAGCACCCAATAGGTGAGATTAAACAGAAACGTTCCCATGGTCCCCCCGCACAACTGGTCCCGTTTGAAACCGGGGCCAGCATGACCAAAGCCTCAGGCCGGTCAATCTAAAAGTGCGGGGATAACTGGCCTTTGATCCTACTCTTTGAAGCAGGTGACGCGGTTGCGGCCCATGTTCTTTGAGCGATAGAGTGCCTTGTCGGCTCGGTCCATCAGCTTGAAGGGGCTTTCGTCCGCTTCCTTCTGGGCAAGGCCTGCCGATATGGTCACGGTGCCGAGATCCTCGTTGGTCGAGCGGCGCTTCAGGACCCGTGAGGCAATTTCTTCACGCACTTCGTTGAGCAGGCGCTCGACCGACAGGGCCGTTTCGCCCGGGAAAATCAGGCCGAATTCTTCACCGCCATAGCGGGCGGCAATACGCGGCGGACGGCCCACACGGCCAAGGACACTGGCGACATAGCGAATAACCTGATCGCCGGTCTGGTGCCCCCAGGTATCGTTAAAGCGCTTGAAGTGGTCGATATCGATCACAGCCAGCGTCAAGGGCGAACCACTGTCTTCGGAATGCTGACAACAGCGTTCGAGCTGCTCATCGAACGACTTGCGGTTAGCCAGATTGGTCAGGGCGTCGGTCATGGCGTCGCGGCGTACCTGTTCTAGGTGCTCGCGCAAACGCGTCACTTCGCGGGTAGATTCCGACAGCTTGTGTTCCAGCGTGCTATTTTCGCTGATCATCCGCACCGTGGCCGCCGAGAGGTTCTCGACGAGAGCACGTAGCTTGGATGAGTCCGCTGTCTCAAGGCTGTCTTTGGCGCCTTCAAGGGTGCGGCCATAGGCTTTTTGTGAGCGTTGAACGTCGGCCACGGCTTGGGCAATGGTCGTCAATTCGCGGGTCAGCTGGGCCCCGGCATCGCGGATTTCGTCAGACAGCCGCAGGCGGGCAATGTGCTTGGCGGCGAGAGCCTCAGCCGCTTCATCCGTAAACGGATCACCTGTGCTCAAGATGCGGCTGACTTCTTGGGCGAGCGCTCCTTCCGGATCGCCAACAACATAGAGCCAAAGCTCGTAATTCAGGGGCGTCGGCCAGACACCTTGCGCTTCCATCTGATCCAGCGCCATACGGGCCAGAGCAAACGCGCTGGGACTGCGCACGGTGATATCGACGTCACTGCTCATAAAAAGTCCTCTTGTCGCCGGGCGAATGGCGATTTCGTGAGACTTTAGCGGACGTGTGCTGACAGGCGGTTAATCCGCCGCCATATTCTCATCAGATGTCTTTTTTTTCCGCGTGCGAGGCTTTGGCTTGGCTTTGGCCTTGGGCTCCGTTGCCTCAGCCTTAACGACGGGCGGCGACTCAGCGGGTGTGTCCTCGGCCTCACTCAAGGGGGGCAGGGCCGCACGGCGCATAAAGGCCGGTACCATATCGCCAAACCCTTGAACGGGATAATCATTGTCCCGATCACGCCGCCAACGGGATCCCGTCTCACGGCTATCCCGTTCGCTGATGCGCGGTTCCGGGCTGCGATCTCTTGGCACAGAGATTGCCGTCCTTTGAGATGAGGTTGGCGTTTCATCGGTTGGCAGGCGGGATTCAGGTTTATCTTCCTGCTTGGCCCGACGACGTGATGGCCGTTCATCCTTGGTGCGGCTTTCGGGCCTTGTGCGTTTACGGTCTTTGCGCCCGCCCGTGTCACCCTCAGCTTCGGACCAGTCGATGCCGTCCAGTTCGAGCAGCTGCGGCTCTTTTTTGGTCAGCTTTAGGACCTTGTCGTAGTTTTTCACATCGGAGGGTCCGACGATCAGATAGGCCTCACCCGTGCGGCCCGCGCGGCCTGTGCGGCCGATTCGGTGCACATAGTCATCGGCATGGTGGGGCGGCTCGAAGTTGAACACGTGCCCCACGTCGGGAATGTCCAGCCCTCGGGCGGCCACATCGGACGCCACGAGCAGGGTCAAATCCCCGTTGCGGAACGATTCGAGTGTCTTGGTGCGCAAGGACTGATCCAGGTCGCCATGGATCGGCGCGGCGTCAAAGCCGTGGACTTTCAGCGACTTGGCGACGATATCCACATCGGTCTTACGATTGCAGAAGACAATGCCGTTCTTGACCTCAACCCGGGAAATCAACGCCCGCAGCGCGATCCGCTTGGCCTTAGCGCCGTCAACGGGCACTTTGGTGACATATTGGGTGATGTTCTCACCGGTCGTGGCTGGTCGCGACACCTCGATGCGGACAGGGTTCTTCAGGAATTGTTCGGTCAGGCGTGTAATTTCCGGCGGCATGGTGGCCGAAAAGAACAGGGTCTGACGCGACGGCGGCGTCAACTTGAAGATCCGTTCAATGTCCGGGATGAAGCCCATGTCCAGCATTCGGTCGGCTTCGTCGATCACCATCATGCTGACGCCGTTAAGCATCACCTTGGAGCGGTCAAACAGATCCAGCAAACGGCCGGGTGTCGCGATCAGCACATCGACGCCCCGATCGAGCTTGCTGACCTGGTCGGCCATCGACACGCCGCCGATCAAAAGAGCCCAGCTCAATTTATGATATTTGGCGTATTTTTCAAACGAGGCCGCGACTTGGTCGGCCAGCTCGCGAGTGGGGGCCAGCACCAACGAGCGCGGCATACGGGCCTTTGCGCGTCCGGCGGCCAGCTTCTCAATCAGCGGCAAAGTAAAGGACGCCGTCTTGCCGGTCCCGGTCTGGGCGATGCCCAAGATGTCCAGACCCATCAGGGCAACCGGAATGGCTTGCTCCTGGATCGGGGTCGGTATGGTGTAGCCAGTTTCTTCAACGGCGCGGAGGACTTCGGGGCTTAAGCCCAGATCGGCAAAGGTGGTCATGCTTCGATATGATGTGCTGAGCGGAAGAAGTCAAAGCAAAGGACGCGGGCTGTCGCCTAAAGTCCCAGATTATCAATCAGGCGCGTCTTACCGAGCCAAGCCGCCGCGAGGATGCGCATCGGACCATCGGGCTGTTCGTCGCTGAACCGCTCTAGGGTCTCGGTGTTGCGGATATCGACATAATCAACATGGGCAAAACCAACAGACAAGAGGGCCTTACGCGCCTCAATTTCAGACGCTGAAAGCGGCGCGCCTTGCTTGACGGCTACAAGGGCGGCCCGAAGGATGACATTCATCTGTCCGGCGATTACCCGCTCTTCCGGGCTGAGATAGACATTGCGTGAGGAGAGGGCCAAGCCATCTGTTTCGCGCGCTGTCGGCACGCCTTGGATTTCGGTGGGAATGAACAGATCCTGGACCATTCGCCGAATGACCAACAGCTGTTGATAGTCTTTTTCACCAAAAAAGGCCTTGTCCGCGCCCACTTGAAGCAAGAGTTTGGTCACAACGGTTGCGACGCCACCAAAAAATTGCGGGCGGTGATCGGTTTCAAGGCCCGCTTGCGGACCGCCGTCGAGAAGGACACGGGTCACAGAGCCGCTCGGATACATTGTCTCGGCTGTCGGCGCGAACAGGCCATGGCAACCGTGGGCGCTCAGAAGCGCGGCATCGGCGTCGAGCTGGCGCGGATAACGATCAAGGTCTTCATGGGCAGCAAACTGCGTCGGATTGACAAAGACAGAGGCAATGACCCGATCACACTGGCTGAGGGCGGTCTCAACAAGGCGCATGTGTCCGGCATGCAAGGCCCCCATGGTTGGGACAAACCCGACGCTCAGGCCTTGCTGACGCCACTGGGCCACCTGTTCGCGCAATAGGGTAACGGTTTCAATCAGCCGAACCGGGGTGGACATGGCGGCACCTGCAACAGGGTTGGAAGGTTTGGTCAAGAAATTAACCGTTTTGTTTAAGCACATTACCTAACGAGGATTTAAATCGTACCGCGTTTAATGCGGCTTATGAACCGCAGAAGCGTCCTTCGTCCAGTCCTGATTACCACCTGTGCCCTCATCCTGTGCAGCTGTACGGCAGCGGATGTGCGCAAGGATGGAGCCCTGTTTCAAGCCATGGCAGAACAGGTGGCTCAAATTCCCGTGACAGACCAAGATCAAGCGATCCTAGCCAGTGGTCAGAAGTTACGTCCTTCTTTGACCATAGAGGTAGTAGAACCTTTAGATCTCTACGAGCTCGAAGCCACGTCGAAGCAGTTGCGAGGCAAGATATCGGCAGACTCGCCCGTCGATCCGGTCCAGGTCGGGGTTCAGGTGCTGGAAACGGCGGCGGCTGCGGCCCCGGTTCTTGAAACGGTTGCAGCCCTAGGCCGGGTCTCCCCGAGGCCGGTCGCTGAGACGGATAAACCTGTAATGCGGTCGGCTCAGCGTTTAACGCCTCAGGAGGATGCGTCGAGGAAAACTGCCGCTGCCCAGCTAGGGTCCTATCGCACGGAGGCGGATGCAAGGGCGGCTTGGCGCGTTTGGGTCTCCAAGAACCCCGCCTTGAGGGACCACAATCCGCGCACCGAACAGGTCGTGCGGGCCGACGGCACGGTATGGTTCCGCCTCAAGGCCGGGCCTGTCGCGTCTGCGGCAGAGGCGCGGGCGGTGTGTCAAGCAAGTGGGATTGAAGATCCATGGTGTGCCCGCGGCCTTTATAGCGGTCAGCCGCTTTGAGGTCATGCCCACGACCTGTGGCCAATTCTTAACAAAGTGTTGACGTTGCCCTAGGGCGCGTAGAATGGGTGGATGGATGCCGACTCCCGACTGAGTCGGCGGCAAGGAGTCTGCCCGTGTCGTTGTTTCAGAAAAAAGCCAAAACGGATCCACGTGTCATTGTCATCGGCAATGAAAAGGGCGGGGCGGGAAAATCAACCGTGGCCATGCATGTGGCGGTTGGGTTGCTGCACACGGGCCGTTCGGTCGCCTTTATTGATCTGGATCTTCGCCAGAGATCGCTGGCACGCTTCTTTGAAAACCGGGCCAAGTGGTTGGCGGGCAATGACGTGACGGCCCCCATGCCAGTCGAACCGTTCCTGGCCGAAAAGCCGGCTCTACTGGCCGAAGGCCCTGCCGAAGAGGCCGTTGCCGCGTTTGAGGCGGCCCTGGCCGAAGGCCTCTCAAAGGCCGACTATGTGATTATCGATACCCCCGGAGGCGATACGCCGTTGTCGCGGGCGTCCCATGCCAAGGCGGATCTGATCGTCACGCCCATGAATGACAGTTTTATCGACTTTGACCTTTTGGGCGTGGTGGATCCGGTGACACTCGATGTGAAAAAGCCGTCGATCTACAGCGAGACGGTCTGGAATTCACGCAAGCTACGCGCCATGACCGACAGAGGATCGATCGATTGGCTTGTGCTGCGCAATCGTCTGGCCTCGACCGAAGCCCGTAACCGCAAGCGCGTGGATGACCGGGTTGAGGCCCTTAGCCGCCGGGTCGGCTTCCGGATTGGGACCGGCCTTCGCGACCGGGTGATCTATCGCGAGCTGTTCCCCTTTGGCTTGACGGTCGCGGATCTGTCGAGCCAGATCCGTCCGGTCTCTGTATCCCTCTCTCATGTGGCGGCCCGTCAGGAGCTTCGTGGTCTGATGGCGGCGCTTGAGCTGGGTGAGGGCGTGCGCATGGACGAAGCGGCTCTGTCGTCTGAAGATGGGGCCGACACCGACCTTGAGACCGACGCCGATACGGATTTGGTGCTGGCGGACGGAGAGTAAGCGGCCCATGGTCTGGGCGATACTGGCCTTTGCCGTTGCGGCGATGACGGCGATGATCTGGCTCGGTCAGCGGGTTCGCCGCCAAGGGCGGATCGATCGGGGGCTGGCGCGCTGGCTCTTGATTGGACTGTTGATCCTAGGGGCCACGCTTCTGCTAGCGCGGGGCAGCTGGCCCTTGGCTTTGTTGGGCTTTGCCGCCAGTCTTTGGGCCTGGAGCCTTCCGGGCCGTACGGCCGACCCAAGCCAGGAGGGCGACGCCCCCGGAACCGGGCGGGCCTCCTCGTCAAATATGACGCGCGAAGAAGCCTTACAAATTTTGGGTCTGGAGCGGTCTGCTTCCGAAGCCGACATTCAGGCCGCCTATAAGCGACTGATGATTGGAGTTCACCCGGACAAGGGTGGGTCCGCCCATTTGGCCGCTAAGCTGAACGCCGCCCGGGATCGACTGCTGAATTAGGACTTCAGCACCACGCAGTCCAAACGCTTGGCCGACATCGCCTGACAGGTCTCTTTGGCCTCCGATTGGGTCAATCCGACATAGCGCGCACGATACCAGCCATCCCCCTTGATGATCTTGGCTTCCGCTTCGGCCAACTGGCTGCGGAATCGCTTGCCGATGTCCTTGAGCCAGTCCTTAGCTAGGGTTTCCTGTTTGAACGCGCCGACTTGGACGAGCCAGATGGCGTCAGGATTCTTTTTGCGGGCCTTGACCGTGTCGGTCGTGCTTAACGCGGGTTTCAGGGTCGGTTTTGGCTCCGGCTTAGGCGCGCGCGCCAAGGTTTGGGCGAGTTCAGGGGCCTCTGCCGTCGCCTTAAGCCGTACGGCGGCCGAGTCTGACGGATCCACGGCCCCGCGCAGGCTCGTTTGTGGGGCTTGGGACCGGGCCGAAAGGGTCGTATACGGGATTGGCGCGGAATTCATAGCCAAGCTCGTCGATGCGGACGCCGTATCGACCGGTGTGCGTCGCAGAACCGCCTCTTCGATCCGGGCCTGAGCCACCGCAATCTGTTCGCCGCGCTGGCGACGGTTGATGACGTCAAAGCCCGTGTTCAGCAGGGCCGCGACATGCTCGCGCCGCTGCTCCTTATTACGGCCACCGAGCATAATCACGATCAGGCGGTGATTGTCGCGCACCATCGATGCGGCCAGATTGTAACCCGAGGCATTGGTAAAACCCGTCTTCATCCCGTCTACACCGGGGATGGCCAAAAGCGGATTGTGATTGACATAGGTCCGGCCCCGGAACACCCATTGACGGACATTGAAGTACTCATAGTACTGCGGGTAGTCCCGCATTACGGCCCGCGACAGGATGGCGATATCTCGGGCAGAGGACAGCTGGCGGCTATTGGGCAAGCCCGACGCATTGACAAAACGCGTCTGGCTCATGCCCAGTTCCTGGGCCTTGAGGGTCATGAGGGCCGAGAAGCGCTGTTCAGTGCCGCCGATTTTCTCGGCCAGGGCGACCGCGATGTCATTGGCGGAGTAGACCGCAATCGCCTTCATCGCCTCATCGACGGTCAGGGTTGCGCCGGTCCCAAGCCCGAGTTTCATCGGTGACTGAGCCTGGGCATTGGCCGAAACGGTGACTATATCGTCGGGCGACAAAGTGCCCTGGGCCAGCGCCTCGAACGCCATATAGAGCGTCATAACCTTGGTGATTGAAGCCGGGTAGCGGGGGCTGTCGGCGCGCCGCGCATAGAGCACTTCGCCACTTGCGGCATCGACGACAATGGCGGCGTATTTGGCATCTTCGCCCAGATCGACCGTTTGGGCCCGAAGCGGTGACACAGCCAGCATGATGCTGGTGACAACCATAAGCGCGGTAGCCAGTAGGGCCGCAACGGGGGTCAGGCTCGGGCGGTCGATCAAACGCATCGGTTTCGTCCGTCATTCGCTAAGCGGACCGTACAAGACGCACAGCCCTGTTACACAGGCTCACACAGTGTGAACCCTAACATCAACCCACAAAGGTTGTTCAGGGGTTAATTTAATGTTTTGGCAAAATCGTGATCAGGCGTGATCCGCCCGCTGCTATGGGGATTGGGTGTGATGATTTGTCGCGCGTGCCATCATTTTATTCAACTCTGGGCGAATTGTGCGCTGCACAATAACGATTGACGTTCTTTCGCGACCGCAGTATAGGTTCGCGTGCCAAGGGAATGAATTCGTCCTCGCCCGGGCGTGCAGCGCGCACCCTGAGCGCGGCAGATGATAAATACTGACTGACTCAACAAACGACAGACTATGGAGCGACTGACATGGAAAACGGTGCCGAAGCCATCAAAACCTCGGTTGAGCGTATGACCGCCGCCAGCAACCAAGCTTTCCGCGATGGCGTTGAAAAGTCCCTCGCTGGCCTGAACGAAATGAACGCCTTGTCCAAAGGCAATGTGGAAGCCCTCGTTGAGAGCGTGACCGCTGCCACCAAGGGCGCTGAAGCCCTGGGCGCGCAAGCCGTCAGCTACTCGAAAAAGGCTTGGGAAGATCAAGTCAACGCGGCCAAGGCGCTGTCGACCGCCAAGAGCCTCCAAGAAGTGGTTGAGCTGCAAACTCAGTTCGCCAAGTCGGCTCTGGAAACCTATGTCGCGGAAATGAACCGCGTCAGCGAAACGCTGCAGGGCACCATGAAGGACACCTTCAAGCCGCTGAACGCCCGCATGACGGCCACGGTTGAGCGCTTCCAGTCGGCGCGCTAATTCGATAACAGATCTTGTGAATATGGATCGAGGCCCGGAGTGATCACTCCGGGCCTCGATTGCGTTTACGGTATGGAAGCCAGTTTGTGGCAGAGTGCCAACGAACTGGGGACAGATGTGTGCTTATCTGTCTTGAGCCTACCACAGCGTCGTGTGTACCCTATGTTATGGCTGTGTGAGTCACGCTGCGGAGACGTCCGGGCGTCAGGAGAGTGAGGAATCGCGGGATGACCGAGCGCAAGCAAGGTGATCGGGGTATGGGTGCTGATTTTGCCATCATCACCGATGTTAAACCAAAGATCACGCGTCCATCACTTTACCGCGTATTGATTTTGAACGACGACTACACACCTATGGAGTTCGTCGTTTACGTGCTTGAGCGATTTTTTAACAAATCGCGCGAAGATGCGACCCGGATTATGCTTCACGTGCACCAAACTGGTGTCGGTGTGTGCGGCGTATATACTTACGAAGTTGCCGAGACCAAGGTGGCCCAAGTCATCGAAACGGCCCGGCGGCATCAACATCCGCTCCAGTGCACCATGGAGAAAGACTAGGAGGCTGACGTGCCGTCTTTTTCGCGACAACTCGAGCAAACCCTGCATCGGGCCGTAGCTTTCGCTAATGAGCGCAAGCACGAATACGCCACCCTTGAGCACCTTTTGCTGGCGCTGGTGGATGACCCGGATGCAGTCAATGTTATGACCGCCTGTAACGTCAATCTTCCTCAGCTAAAGACCTCGCTGGTCACCCATATCGACAGTGAGTTGACCTCGCTGGTCGTGGATGCGGGCGAAGACGCCAAGCCGACGGCCGGTTTTCAACGTGTGATCCAGCGGGCTGTGATCCATGTCCAGTCGTCCGGCCGGGACGAAGTGACCGGGGCCAATGTGCTGGTGGCCATCTTCTCTGAACGCGAAAGCCACGCGGCCTTCTTCCTGCAAGAGCAGGAAATGACCCGCTACGATGCGGTCAACTATATTGCTCACGGCATCGCCAAAAAGCCGGGCGCAACCGAAGCCCGGCCCGTCAAGGGGGCCTCTGAGGACACGCCGGAAGAGACCACGCCGAACAAGGCGGGGGGCGAGGCGCTCGCCGCCTACTGTGTCGATCTCAATGAAAAGGCGCGCCACGGCAAGGTCGATCCGCTGATCGGCCGTCACGAAGAGGTCGAGCGCTGCATCCAGATCCTCTGCCGTCGCACGAAGAATAACCCGCTGTTGGTGGGGGATCCGGGCGTGGGCAAGACGGCGATCGCCGAGGGTCTGGCGCACAAAATCATCAATGAGCAAGTGCCGGAAGTTCTGATCGGCGCGACGATCTATTCGCTCGACATGGGCTCCTTGCTGGCCGGGACCCGCTATCGCGGGGATTTCGAAGAGCGCATCAAGCAAGTGATCAAAGAGCTTGAGGCGCACCCCAATGCCGTCCTGTTCATCGATGAAATCCACACGGTGATTGGGGCTGGGGCGACCTCGGGCGGGGCCATGGACGCCTCGAACCTGCTGAAGCCGGCGCTGGCCTCG
>DAITMY010000037.1:0-12832 GCA_036834925.1 Asticcacaulis sp. | reverse complement strand
GCCCAGATAGGTCCGGACCGTCAGAGCGGATGCGTCTTCGGGCAGGCCGGCCTGGCTGACTTGTTCCGAGCGCAGGCGCACATCGGCGCTCCATGTCCCGAAGGATTGGTTGGGCGTCGCCGCAAAGGCCATGCCGGGCAGGGTCATCATCAAAGCCAGCGGCAGAAGGCTGGCCATACGGACGGAGCGGACCATAGTTTTGCCTTTCTGACTCAGGCCGCGCGGCTGCGGGCAAAGGTTTCAACGGCCCCGGAAAGCTGTTGCAGCACCGAGGTGACGCGCGTGGCCGAGGCATTGAGCCGGTCGGTAGCCTCGCGCGAGCGGGCCACCTGTTCGGCGGCAGTGGTCACGGCCAGACGGGTTTCCGAGGCATTATGCGCCGCCGCCCCGGCACCGCTTGAAATGGCACTTGCAGAGGCGCTTTGTTCGCGCACCGCGTCGTAGATCCCCGCCGAGAGGTTTTCGACCTCGTTCAGGACCGTGGTGATATTGCCGATGGCATTGACGGTTTGGCGGGTGGCGTCCTGGATGGCGCTGATCTGGCCGATGATGTCTTCGGTGGCGCGGGCCGTCTGGCTGGCCAGCGACTTCACTTCGGTGGCGACGACGGCAAAGCCCTTTCCGGCATCTCCGGCGCGGGCGGCCTCGATGGTGGCATTGAGCGCCAGAAGGTTGGTCTGGCTGGCAATGCTCTGGATCAGCCGCACCACGTCATCGATTTTTTCCGCGGCGACGACGAGCTGAGACACCTTGGACGAGGCCTGCTGACCCTCGGCATTGGCCCGCTGGATTACGTCCGAAGCGCTCTGGACCGACGCGGTCATTTCTTCGACCGTCGCGGCGAGACGGGTGGTGGCTTCGGCCACGTCCGAGACCGAGTCTGAGGCGCGGTTACTGGTGTCTGCGGCCTGGCTGGTGGACTGCTGCGTGCTCGCGGCTGTCTGATGCATGAAGCGAGTCAGTTCAGTAAAGGTACGGGCATCCTGGTCGAGCGTTTCAAACAGAGTGCGCGTGGTTTCAAGGAAGCGGGCCACATCCTGCTGGCTGGCATCCCGGCGGGCAATATCGGCCTCGGCTTCGGCCAATTGGCGCTGGCGCAGGGCTTCGCGATCCCGGGCCGCTTCGCGCAGATCCACAATCGCGCGGCTGATCAGGCCGATTTCGTCCTTGGCTTCGGTGTGGGGTACGGCCCGATCGAGTTCGCCTTGCGCCACATCGCGGGCGGCGGCGGCGATCTGGTCAATCTTGCTCAGGTCGCGGCGCAAGAAGGTGTAGAGCAAAAAGGATGTGGCGAGGATTGTTGCCAAAGCAACGAGCGCAATAATCCAGGTTTGCTCCCAGAGTTTCGCATTCAGGCTCGACACCTTGGCCACGCTAATAAAGACGATGCCGATCACATCGCCCGACGCGGTTTTGATCGGCGTGTAGGCTGTTTGATAGGGTTCACCCAAGATCTTGGCGACACCGAAATAGGGCTCGCCTTTCATGATCGGTTCAAAAGCGGCGCTATCTGTGCCCAGCGTCGTACCCACGGCCCGCGTTCCATCGGGCTTTTGGATATTGGTGCTGAGGCGAACAAACTCTTTTTTGTCGGCGTCATAGGCGAAAATCGTCACAAAGCCCTGGTTGATCGTGCCGATCCGGTCGACCAGCGCCGTGTCCGAAGGGGCTTCGACGCGCTCGGTCACGATGGCTTCGACGACGCCTTCCGGGCTTTCCTGCACCGTGCCGCCGTTTGCGACCGCAAATCGGTCCGCTGCCACACGGAGTGACCAGTTCAGATCGGCCTGAATGCCGACTTTTTGTTCGGCCTTGAGCGTATTAAAATCGATAATGGACAGGGTCAGGATCGCGACGCTGATACAGGCGAGCGTTACAGCGATAATGCGCCCTTTAAGTGTATTGAAAATAAACATGCAGCCTCCAGCATTCAATGCTTTGGCTTGACTATGATCTGGACTCGTAAGGATCAGATTAAAGACGAGGCGGGAGTCCGCGCTCGGGTATAGATAGTGCCGTTATATTCACTGTGTATTTTTGATATTAAAGCGTGAGTTGATAATACTTTCCTTGCTGGCGGAAAATAATCTTATTGCCAAATTCCATAAGTATAGTGTGGTTATTGGGCTTGGCTCAGAGTTTCTGTTCCTTGACCCCGAGTGCGTCGGCTAGGCGGGTTTTGGCGCTGCCGGGCCGCAGGGGTTTTTGCTGGCTTTCATGGGCCGCCCAGCCGCTGAGGGTGAGGATCTCGACCGTGGCCGGAATCCGGCCATCGGCTTCGGCAAAGCGCTCGACATAGAGGGCCATGGCCCGCATCAACACGTCCCGTCGCAAGGGCCGGGGGGAGCCGTCCAACAGGATCCGCGTTTCGCCCATGGCCCGAAGATCCTTGAGCAGGGCCAAGGGGCTGGCATAGCGCACAGTGAACCGGTCCACATCGGCGACAGGGAGCGTAAAGCCCGCCCGTTGCAGCAAGGCGGCGCCGTCAAAGCCCTCGGCAAAGGGAGCCACGCGGGGGCCCGCCCCGCCGGTCAGCTCGACTTCGGCCTCAAGCAGCACCTGACGCAGCTCGGTCAGGCTGGCCCCGCCGAAAAAGGCTCCGACGAACAGGCCATCCGGCGCAAGGGCTTGCCGGATCTGGACCAGCACACCGGGCAAGTCGTTGACCGCATGCAGCCCCAGCGCTGAGGTCACCAGATTGAGCGAGGCCGGGGCAAAGGGGAACTGCTCTTCGTCGAGTACAAGGCGCGGCCCGGTCACGCCCGCAAGCTGGCGCGCGCTCAGATCTGATTGCAACACTGTGCCCACTCGGCCAGACACCGCCGAAAACACCGGATCGGTGCGCAAAAGCCTTGCCAGGGTGCCGTCGCGTGCGCCAAGATCAAGCATGAGGGGAAAGTCGCGCAAAATCGCGCTCAGGGTGTCGAGAATGTCGGCGCTGACCCGAGCCTTGAGAAAGCTGGCCTCTGCGTAGCGAGGGGCGGCCCGGTCAAGGCGGGTGCGGTACAGGCGGCGATTAAACAGGGCCGGGGGGCTGTCACGCATGTCATTACTCCTGAACGGGGCCGGATGGACCCTTAAGATACGCCATTGGGTCGGATCCGGTTGGTGCGCCGGACGTGATCTGATTTTTCCGCCCGGTGACTTTCCGCAACCGCCGGACTTGAGGGGGCCAGATCCAGAGGCCGACGGTCTTGTCCCGCCGTCCGATGCGGCGGCTTATCCGCAACAGTCGGGCCTGTCGAGTGCCCACTGGGGGGCCATTTCGTTTCTGAGTGACCCCGTGTGCGACGGCTGTGGGCGACCGCTTGTCTATGCCATGACACCGGATTGGCGCTGTGTCGCCTGTCAGTCAGCCCCGCTGCGCACGGATCGCCTGCGGGCGGCCTGTTACTATGATGCGATCAGCCGGGGACCGGTGCTGGCGCTCAAGCACGGGGACCGGACCGATCTGGTGCCCATGCTGTCGGCGTGGATGAGCCGGGCCGGTTCGGCCTTGCGGGCCGAGGCGGACGCCTTAGTCCCTGTACCGCTGCACCGCTGGCGGCTGCTCGCCCGGCGCTATAATCAGTCAGCCGAGCTGGCGCGAGGCGTGGCCCGTCTGTGGGCCATGGAGAGCCAGCCTATTCCGGTGTGGGCCGAGGCGCTGGTGCGGACCCGGGCGACCGCGTCCCAGGGCGGAAAGTCGGCTTCGGCCCGCAAACGCAATCTGGCCGGGGCCATTGATGTGCATCCGGCCTTTGCCGAACGGATAAAGGGCGCGCGGCTGGTACTGGTGGACGACGTGTTGACCACAGGCGCGACCCTCAATGCCTGTGCCCGTGCGCTTAAAGCGGCGGGGGCGGCCACGGTGGACGGGCTGGTGCTGGCGCGGGTAGGGCACGGGGTCATTGATCCGGGCGTGATCGATCCGGGATTATAACTTCATGGTCCCACAAGCCCTTGGAACAGACCCGCACATCGCCTAAATGTGCGGCTTGGCTTTTCTGACCCCGAGGTCCCCATGTCTGGCACCACGCCTACCGTTGTCGTCTATAGCAAACCCGGTTGCCCCTACTGCGCCAAGGCCAAGGCCTTGCTCACCCAAAAAGGCGTGTCGTACCAAGAGATCATCGCGTCTGAAGACCCGGCCATACGCGCCGAGATGAATGCGCGTTCGGGCCGCAACACCTTTCCGCAGATCTTTATCGGCGAGACCCACGTGGGCGGCTGTGATGACCTGCATGCGCTGGACGGTGCCGGCAAGCTCGATGCCCTGTTGAAGGGCTAAGGACGGTGTCTCTGCCCGAAACGCTTGATGTGGCGGTGGTTCAGGCCACCACCCCGGCGACGGGGGCAGACGGCTGGGCGCACCTGTTGCCGCTCTTGCAACAGGCGGCCGACACCGGGGCGCAGCTTATCGTCACGCCCGAGGGCAGCAATTTCCTTCAGAATAATCGGTCTCTACGCAAGGCTGAGGCCGTGCCTGAGGCTGAGGATCTGGTGGTGCGTGAAGCCCGCGCCTTTGCCAAGGACCGGGGTGTCTGGGTTTTGCTGGGGTCGGTGATCGTGGCCCTGCTTGAGGATCCGGACGGACGCAGTGCCAATCGCGCCTTGCTGATCGCGCCCACAGGCGAGGTCGTGGCCCGCTATGACAAGCTGCATGTGTTTGATGCCACCCTGCCCAACGGGGAGCGTTACCGCGAAAGCGAGAACGTGCGGCCCGGCACGCGGGCGGTGGTCGCCCGGACGCCCTTTGGCGGGCTGGGGCTGAGCATCTGTTACGACGTGCGCTTTGCCAGTCTTTACCGGCGGATGGCCATGGCGGGTGCGCGGCTGATAGCGGTTCCGGCAGCCTTTACTGTGCCGACCGGCGAGGCCCACTGGAGCGTGCTGTTGCGCACTCGCGCGATTGAAACCGGCTGTTTTGTGCTAGCCGCCGCCCAGGGGGGGCATCATGCCGATGGTCGCCGGACATGGGGCCATAGTCTGATCATCGACCCTTGGGGCCGGATCCTGGCCGAGGCCAGCGATGACCAGCCCGCGGTTTTGAGTGCGACTTTGCGTCTGGCGGCTGTGGATGAGGCGCGTCAGGCCTTGCCACAGCTGTGGCATGACCGCATGTATGATGGACCATGATCCGTTACGCCCTCGTTTGTACCCATTCGCATGAGTTTGAAGCCTGGTTCGACAGCTCGTCGGCCTATGATGACCAATTGGCGCGGGGGCTTGTGACCTGTCCGGTCTGTGACACCGTCGACGTACGCAAGGCCATTATGGCTCCGGCGGTGGCTGGCACGAAAAAGCGCGCCACAGAGGCCCCGGATCCGGCCAAACAGGCGATGATGATGGAGGCCCTGCGCAAGGTGCGGGACCATGTCGAGACCAACTTCGACTATGTCGGCGACCGGTTCGCCCGCGAGGCCCGGGACATCCACGACGGCGTGTCCGAGGCGCGCGGGATCTATGGTGAGGCAACCCCGGCCGAGGTGCGCAGCCTGATCGAAGACGGGGTGCCGGTGGCGCCGCTGCCCGGCCCGGCGACGCCCGATCCGGCCAAGGATACGGCCTTGCCACCCGTCTTGCCGCCCAAGCGGCTGAACTAAATTACTGATTTTAAGCAAAGAAAAAGGCGAAGCCGCGCGGACCTCGCCTTTTCGCATGGTCATGCGCCGCCCTTAGTTCGGCGGGTTATGGGTTTCGAGGAATTTCACCATCGCTTCGAGCATCTGGATGCGGGTTTCCTGTTTGGACAGGTAATGGTCCTCGCCCTTGAGCTCGATGAACTCGACAGGTTTACCGGCCTTTTGCAAGGCGTCGCGCATCATCACGCTCTGCGCGATTGGCACGACCGTGTCGTCCTTGCCGTGGATCAACTGGATCGGCACGGTGATCTTGTCGATCTGCTTCAGCGGCGATACGGCATTCCAGCCCTCGCGCGGGCCCATAAAGCGGGTCCAGTAAGCCACGGTCTGGCTGAACTTGCCGGCCGGGGTACGACGCTCTTCCCAGTCGATCATGCTTTCCAAGTCCGAGACGCCCGCAACAGCCGAGGCGCAGCGGTAAACACCGGGATCCAGAGACGGCCCTGCCAGCGCCGCATAGCCGCCATAGGAGGCCCCGACGATACAGACCCGCTTGGGATCGATCAGGCCTTCCTTGGCCAGATGCCGCACGCCATCGCTAAGGTCCGTCTGCATCTTGCGGCCCCATTGACCGTGACCGGCGCGGACAAAGGCTTCGCCATAGCCATCCGACCCCCGGAAGTTGGGTTGCAGGACCACATAGCCCCGGCTGGCGAGGGCCTGGGCCCAATAGTCATAGCCATGGACATCGTGCTCCTCTGGGCCGCCATGGGGCAGAACGATCAGCGGCAGGTTCTTCATCGGCTTGTTGCCCATGCGCGCGGCTGGCGGCAGGGTCACATAGGCCGGGATCCGCAGGCCATCCGCCGCCGTGTAGTGGGTATAGGTCTGCTCGCCGACCACTTCAGGCTCAAGCGCTTCATATTTAACCGCAAGAAAGTCCACCTTGCCGGTGGCGCGGTCAAACAGATAGTAGCTACCAGAATCGCCATCCCCTTCGGCACGGACCAGCCAGGTGTTCATGTCCGTGCTTTTGCCCAAAATGCTGATGATCTGGCTGGAAAAAGCCTTGTGCAGGCCGTCCATCGAGGCCTGCATGGCCGGATCAAAATAACGCAGCAAGGGCGTGTCTTTCTGGATGATGTAGCCAATGGCCGAGCCATCGCGCGGCTTGGTGATCAAGCCGGTCACGCGCCCTTTTTCATTCAGAGTGATGCGGTTAAAGGTACCGTCACGGCTGACTTCATAGAGGCCATCCGGGTCATTGCCATCAATCGGACCGGAGACAATAAAGGTTCCCAGCGTGCGGCCTTGTCCCAAAAGTCTCGGCTTGTCGAGGCCGTACTTGCCTTCTTTAATGACCTGCATGCCGCCATTGCCAGCCGGGACCAACAGTTTCCAGATCTCACGGTCTTCGTCATAGTCTTCGCGCGCCAGAACTTCGCCGCGTGCATCCAGCACCCAGTTGATGGTGAACTCTGAGCCTTGCTTGGCAATTGATGCGGTCGCGTCCTTGAGCGGGTGCAGATAAAGGTCGTTGCGGGGCGGGCCGCTGACGTAGTTGCGATTGAGCTCGTTGGCGATTCGGCCCGACGAGCCACGTTCATAGATGGTTCGCTTTTGAGCATAGATGCGGGTCTCGCCGTCCACATCGCGGATCCAGGGGGCTCCGCCATAAAAGGCATCGGTCATCAAGGTTTTATTGAACAGCTGAACCGAGGTCTTGCCATCCATGCCGATCAGGAAGGACTGCCAGAATTCGCCCGGCCCCACATACCCTTGCAGATCCGCCGTCGTGCTTTTGCTAATCAGCAAAAAGTCCTTGTTGACCCAGCTGACGCTGCGCAATTTCACGTCACCGACGGCAAAGCCCTTGAGCGTCTTGCCCTGGCGGTCCTTGACCAGAAGGGCGCGCTTGCCCCCCACGCGCGTGGCAAAGGCAATTTGTTGTCCGTCTGGCGACAGGGCCAGATCGTCAATGTCCGGGTCGCTGGCATAGGCGCTGACCGGCGGAATGGTAACAGCCTGAGCCAGGACGGCAGACGGCATAAGCGCGGTAAACACAGCAGCGCTGGCCACGGCACTGAGCATGACTTTTTTAAGCATTTAATCTATAGCGTCCCTGAACGCCCCTCCCGATAGGCCTCCAATAAACCACCGATCACCTTAGGCGTGCAAGTCTGTTTCTGGCGCGGGCTGGCGTGTATTTTTCAGGCCTTGATTTGCCATATCATACGATTTATCGCTTTACGCGAACGGGGGTCTCGCTAGAGTACAGACCATGCGCCGGCATGTGGCCGGTTCGGGAGTATTGCTGTGAGCCGTCTGCCCAAACATGGTCTGACCCATGCCATTCTGAACACCCTGGGGTCGGAAATCGTCTCGGGGGTCTATTCTGCGGCCCACCCGTTCCCGATTGAAGCGCAACAATGTACCCGCTTTCACGCCAGCCGCTCGGTCATGCGCGAAGCGATCAAGATGCTGACCGCCAAGGGGCTTTTGGCTTCTAAACCCAAATATGGCACCTGGGTCACGCCCGAAGATCAGTGGAACCTGCTCGATCCGGATGTGCTGCGGTGGTTGCTGGAGCGCGACCTGCCGATTGATATTCTGGTCGAGTTTACAGAGATCCGCATGGCCATTGAACCGCTGGCGGCGCGTTTGGCCATTGCTCGGGCCACGCCGGAGCAGAAACAGGCGCTTCGGGATGCGGTCGCGGCCATGGAAGCGGCCGAAAAGGGTTTGGGTGATCCGCTCCAGACCGATATCGACCTGCATATTGCGGTACTCAACGCCAGCAATAACCGGTTCCTGATCCAGCACCGTGATCTCGTCCAGACGGCCTTGACCTTTTCCATTCGCTTGGCCAATCGCATGAAATCAGTGCCGATTGCCGATGTGGCGGAGCACCGCAAGATCGTGGACGGGATCTGTAACGGCGATGAGGCGCTGGCCTGCGGTGCGATCCAGCACCTGCTCGACACGGCCATGGAGTTTATCCTTAAGGCCAAGGAAGCGGGCGTGCCCCGCGATGTGCGCCATAGTGAACCCTTAAACGCGGCCTGAGGCCGTCTGTCATCTGTCTGAAGTCACGCGTCGTCCAGGGGAGGGCCGCCATGAGTGTTGCTGAGCACAGCCAAGTGAAGTCTGAGGTTTCTATCGGCTTGAACAAAAAGACACCGGTGTCTATTGACCCGGCGGTCGCCGAGGCGGTGGCGCTGGTCGAGGGGCTGTTTATCGAGGCGCTGGATTATCTGGACGGCGAGCAAGCCCGGGGCCTGCTCGACCGAGTACGACCAGAAAATGACCCCGAGGGGCGGGCGGCGCGTTTGGCCTGTTCGGGCCTCGCCTCCTATCAGGCGCTGTATGCCGCACGGGCTTTGACCACCCTGGCGGCGCTGGGGACCCTGGCCGAAGATGCCGTCAGCCGCACGCGCCAATCGGACCCCATCAAAGACGCGGCGGGCCGTCCCGTGTCGCTGGCCTCTGCGATGCCTGAACTTGCGGGGCGCGGGATCGGTAGCAAGGAGGCCCTTGCCGCACTCAAGTCCCTGTCGGTGGTGCCGGTTCTGACGGCGCACCCGACGGAAATGCGCCGCCGGGCGGTGATGGACCACCAGATCGAGATCAGCGCCCTGCTTCAGGCCGCCCGCACCGCGCCCGAAGGCTCGCCCGAGCGCCGTCACCGGCTGGATGACCTGTTCCGCGCCATTGCTTTATTGTGGAAGACCCGCCTGCACCGGCCTGACCGGATCACGGTGATCGACGAGATCGACAACACCTTGAGCTTTGTGCGCGAGGCGATCTTGCCGGCCGTGGTGTCGCTCTATGGCGACTGGGCGCGGGATCTGGGGCTGGAGGGGAATGACGCCTGTCCCTTGCGGCTTGGCTCCTGGATCGGGGGCGACCGCGATGGCCACCCCCACGTCGATGCCCTGACCCAGCAATATGCCTTCCAGACCCAGTCGGCCCTGATCTTTGGCTTCTATTTCGACGAGCTGAAGACGCTGCGTAGCGAGCTGACCCTGTCGGCGGCTCTGACCGAGGTGTCGGACGTGGTTGCTGAATTGGCCCAGCGCTCGACCACCCATTCGATCCACCAGTCGGACGAGCCCTATCGCCGGGCGCTGATGCTGATCGACCAGCGGCTTCGGGCCACTGAAGCGGTGATCCAGCAACGTGCCCCTGCCGCCACCCAGCCGGGCGATCCCACCGCCTATGTCACCCCGGCGGAATTTATCAGCGACCTAGAAGCCCTGTGTGCCTCGCTCAGGGCCCACGGCGGCGAGCGGCTGATTGGGGCGCGGGTGCGGGCTTTGCTGCAAACGGCGCGCGCCTGTGGGTTCCACCTTTTGTCGCTTGATCTGCGTCAGAACTCGGATGTGCACGAGCGGGTGGTGGCCGAGCTGTTTGCCCATTCGGCCCACGAACTGGACTATCTGGCTCTCGATGAAGCCGGACGGGTGGCGGCGCTGAAGGCCGAGCTGTCGGACGATGGGCTTCTGCGTTCGCCCTATGCCGACTATTCCGCCGAGACCCGCCGTGAGCTGCGCATCGCCGATGCCGCGGCTCAGGCGATTGCCACCTATGGCCCGCGCGCCTTTGGGGCCTATGTGGTGTCCAAGGCCGGGTCGGTGTCGGACATCCTTGAGCCGCTGGTTTTGCTGAAACAATGCGGTCTGGTGTCGGGCGGGGAATCGCCGCGCTCACTGATGCGCATTAGCCCGCTGTTCGAGACAATCCCGGATCTTCAAGCGGCACCGGGGGTGATTGACGACTGGTTGTCTTGGTCGGGCGCGCGCAGCTTGTTGGGGCCGGATCGCCAGCAGGAAGTGATGCTGGGTTATTCCGACAGCAACAAGGACGGCGGCTATACCACCTCGCGCTGGTCGCTGCATGAGGCGTCCCACGACATCCTTAAAGTGTGCGAGCGCCACGGGGTGCGGCTGCAACTGTTCCACGGACGCGGCGGCTCGATCGGGCGCGGCGGCGGATCGAGCGTGTCCGCCGTGATGTCCCAGCCCCCGGGCACGGTCGGCGGGCGCACCCGCGTCACCGAACAGGGGGAGATGATCGCCCGCAAATTCGGCAGCAAGGACAAGGCCCGTCAGTCGCTGGAGTCCATGGTCACCGCCGTGCTCTATGCCACGCTCGATCGGCCCAGCGGTACCCAGGACCACGATCCGGCCCACGGCGCGGCGATGAAAGCCCTGTCGGATCAGGCCCTGAGCGCCTATCGCGGTCTCGTCTATGACGATCCGGCCTTTGTCGAGTTTTTCCGCAGCGCCACCCCGATCTCTGAAATCATCGACCTCAAGATCGGCTCGCGTCCGGCCTCGCGCACGCGCTCTCGCGCCATTGAGGACCTGCGGGCGATCCCGTGGGTGTTTAGCTGGATGCAGTCGCGCTTCATGTTGCCCGGCTGGTACGGTTTCGCCTCGGGCGTCAAGGCGGCCGGGATCCCGGTCAGCCAGTTGACCGACATGACCCAGAGCTGGCCGTTCTTTACCAGCTTCCTGGAAAACATCGAAGCGGCGCTGGCTCAATCGGACATGGCCATTGCCGCCGACTATGCCGAGCTGGTGCCCGATCAGGGCATGGCCCAGCGCATCTATGGCCGGATCCGCGATGAGTGGTCGCAAACGCGCGATCTGATCCTCAGTATCCGGGGGGCTGACACCCTGTTGTCCACCCAGCCGGACATGGCCCAGGCGCTGATGCTGGCTCAGCCCTATCTGGTGCCGCTGAATGCGCTCCAGGTCGAGCTGATGGCCCGCCGCCGCCGGGGCAACAGCAGCAAGGCCCTGCAACTGGCGCTGCAGATGACCCTCAACGGCATCGCCGCCAGCCTGCGCAATACGGGGTAGGGGTTCGGGACAGGCAGAGGGCGCCATGGGTGCCCTCTGTTTTTCGGGGCACTATTTTTCGGTCGCCATAACGAAGCGCATTTTGTAGGCGCGGTGTTTTGGATCGATTTCTTTGTCAAGTTCCGTCGATTCCATGGCGTTGGTGGCCAATAAAATATAATTATTCATCATATAATTAATGGGGCCATATTTAAATGTTACGCAATTTGAAAAAGCTTTTTGTTTGACACGGCAACTTATTTCAAAGGATTTGTAGTAAGTAACTTTTTCAGCGTATAATTCTCTTACGGATTCGCTGAATTTTCTGTACGCAGCATATGTATTGAATTTATTTAATTGATCTTGGCTTTTTTGAAAATTTAAGTCAGCCTCTTCAGACTTTTCATAGTCGTCATAGGCTTGTTTCTGGTCTGTGCGCGGGCCTTTTCGCCATTCTATTGCAAAGGGTGCGCCCGCAGTGGCCGCCGCATCAAACAGTCGTTCCGCTTCGAAGCTATCCTTCTCAACAGCGATACCCTCGGCATAAAATTCTGCAACATAGGTAATTGCATCGGGAACACCAAATCTTGCGGCCTGCTTAAACAGGTCCAAGGCTTGCGATTCTTTGTTCCTTATATCGGAATTGAGGATAACTTTGCCCAGGACGTAACGCGCATAGGGAGATTGCGCGTTCGCGGCGTTTTTCAGGTGCGCCATATAGCGCTCAACATCGGATTTTGTCTGAGCCGTTTCCAGTAAGGCCTCGGCATAGGCTGCCTCGACATCGGGATGGTGTTTGAAGCTCTTGGGTTGGTTGCACAACGTTGCAATGGCGGTCCAGTTTTGCGTCCCAGCCCACCCCTTTGCGGAGACAAGGCAGGCATGGATCTGGGCTACGGGGTGGCCCGTTTGTGCCGCCTCGAGGATCAATTTGGCCCCTTCAACCGGGACTTTCTGATTGTTGTGGGTGATATGGTACAGGCCAAGCTCGACCTTGGCCATGGAGTCGCCCTTGTCGGCCATCTCCTTGAGTTCAGCCAAGGCCTTGTCGCGTTTTGAGGTGTTGCTGTCTTTCCCGTATGTTTTGTACAGGGCCTCGTAATATTTAAAGTGCTTGAGGGTCTCCAGTATATCTTGTGCTTGAGCTTGAGGGCTGGAAAATGCCAAGGCTAAAGCTGGAGCACTTAGAGCAATTTTTAAAATAGTGTGTTGAAATTTAGTTGGATTTGTCATCATTACGTCCCCCGCTGCGAATGCGAGGAGAGAATATCGCTCCTGATATGCGTGTAAAGCAAAAAAACACCTCACGGGCATGGGTCCGAGGGGTGAGGACTCCATTCAACATTAACGGATAAAATTTACATCAATGTGTTATTTATATTTAAAAGTGAGGTGTTGAGAAAATATGTCTAACTCTATAGT
>DAITMY010000036.1:0-12919 GCA_036834925.1 Asticcacaulis sp. | reverse complement strand
CGCACCTACAAGGCCGGGGGCGCGGTGTTTGCCCGCGGTGAAGGCATCCACTGGGGCAACGGTGAGCTCTATTTCTGCTGCACCTCGGGCGGCAAGGCCGGGGCGGGCCAGATCATGCGCTATGTGCCGAGCGCCCACGAAGGTCAGGCCGGTGAAAAGGACGCGCCGGGCCGACTTCAGCTGTTCGTGGAGTCGCGTAATACCCAAGTGCTGGACTATGCCGACAATCTGACGGTCGCGCCGTGGGGGCATCTGATCATCTGCGAGGACCGCTATTCGGACACCCTGCGCAACCACCTGCGCGGCATCACCCCAGAGGGCAAGGTCTATACCATTGCCCGCAACGTGTTCCGCGATAATGCTGAATTCGCCGGGGCCACCTTCTCGCCCGATGGCCAGACCCTGTTCGTCAACGTCCAGTTCCCGGGCTTTACCCTCGCGATTACCGGACCGTGGGGCCAGTTCCGCGCCGCCTGAGGCAAATGCCCAAGTCTAAGATAAAAAAAGGGGGCGCCCCGGCGGGTGCCCCCTTTTGATTTGGCTGAGCGCGCTGTGGTGGATCAGCGATGGGCGAATACGCGGTCTGCCCGCACAATCCGCCAGCACAGCACGGTGGTCACGATCAGCACAATCGCCGCCATCAGCTGGTGCGCGATGCCAAACGCGATGTGGGAGACACTGACCAAGGTGGCAATCCCGAGAACAGCTTGGCCCCAGATCAGCAGACAGGCCAGCAAAGCCGCGCCTCTTAGGCCCGGATCACGCGTGCCGCGATACAGCATAACCGTAAAGACAGTGGCATAGACCAGCAGAGCATAGGCCGTCATTCGGTGATTGAACTGGACCAGCGCCTGATCGTGCAAAAAGGCGTGCAAAGTCCCCTTGGTCCAGTCCACCAGCGGCACGAGACGCCCGTTCATCAGCGGCCAGTCGTTATAGATCATGCCGGCATCGTTCCCGGCCACAAGCGCGCCGAGCATGGATTGCACAAACACCAGTCCTAGAAGCGCAAAGCCCGCGACCTGCCAACGCACGGCTCCCCGGCCCCGGCTGACCGGGCTTCCAGCATCCAGCCCGGCCCAGACCAGCATGACCAAGATCAGCAGCGCCAAGCTGAGGTGGGTCATCAGCCGTTCCGGGGCCACATCGACCCGATCCGCCAGACCGCTGGACACCATCCACCAGCCAATAAAACCCTGAAGCCCGCCAAGGGCCAGAATCAGCACCGAACGGCCGATCAGCCGCGCCGGCATATCTCCGCGCACCAGAAAGATCACCATGGGGATAAAATAGACCAGGCCAATCAGACGACCGAGGAAGCGGTGGCCCCACTCCCACCAGTAGATCACCTTGAACTCGTCCAGGCTCATGCCCTTGTTGATCTGTTGATATTCCGGGATCTGTTTGTACTTGGCGAATTCGGACAACCAATCCGACTGACTGAGCGGCGGGATCGCTCCGGTGACCGGCGCCCATTCGGTGATGGACAACCCGGAGTCCGTCAGGCGGGTCATTCCCCCGACGAGAATCATCAGCACGACGATAAAAGCCACGGCGAAAAACCACGTGGCAACCATCGGGGAGCGGTAAGGCAGATGGCCTCTGGATAACATGATGCAGCAACTCGCGATCAGCAGAACGCACAGGGTTCCGGAGGCCTATACGCCTTAAAAGCGCCACCCGGCTCCCTCAGACATGGCCATGTGACGAAAAACCTCATAAAAAGAGGATATCCGGTCAAACGGGTCCTAGGGTTTCATAGTCGTAGAATGACCGACAGGGACTTCGCAAGCAAAAGGTCTTCGATGAAGGATATTGGTTTTCTGACGGCGCTTCTGACCGGCCTTGGGATCGGTCTTGTGGCGCAAATGCTCATTCAGGGTCGCAGTCCGGTCTTTGTCACCCTGTTGGTGTCGGTTATCGGGGCGGTGCTGGGCAGCTTTATCGCCCTGAGCCTCGCCTTGCCCTATGACAGCCTCAAGGACATGATCCTCGCCTCTGCAACAGGCGCACTTATCGTCACCATAGGCTATGTGTTCAGCCGTCGCAGCTGAATGCGTTCGTCATAGGCAAGATAAAACCGGGTCAAGGGAAATGGTCGGAGCGACAGGATTCGAACCTGCGACCCCTTGACCCCCAGTCAAGTGCGCTACCAGGCTGCGCCACGCTCCGAGAGAGGCGTGCTTATAGAGGCGATATACGGCGCTGGCAATTGGGGATCCGGTGAATAGACCGATTTTATCCACGGATCTGTAAGGGCAGTTCCAGGTTCGTTAAGCCCGGGGCTCCATCCGCCGCACTGCCGGACGTTTTGACCGGGCTGTCCGAGACCAGAAACGGGTCGCCTAGACAGGCATCCATCACCCGCTCCAGCTTTTTACGCGCCTTTTCGATATCATGCAGCACGACTTCAAGGGCATAACGGGTCTCGGCCCGTAGCTGCAAGGGTTCCAGGCTCTCGACGAGGGAGTCTGAGATCATCGGCAACGCAGAGGCCAGCGATGGTCCCTCTGGCGGTTCCGGCGCAAGGCTGGAGAGATCCCCGGGCGTGCGGCTGAACTGCTCAGCCGCGCTCAAGATCGGCTGGAGCCCGTGTTCGCGGTGGAGCTTCTGGACGCCACGGATGGTATAGCCCTGTTGTCGCAACAGATGCTGGATCCCCCGCAGCACCGTCAGATCCTGAGGTCGATAAAACCGCCGCCCCCCGGCCCGCTTCATCGGGCGCAGGAAGGTGAACTTACTTTCCCAGAAACGGAGAACATGTTGCGGAACACCGAGGGCCTCGGCCGCTTCAGAAATGGTGCGAAAGGCGTGGGGGGCCTTTTCCGTCACGATCAGCCATCCGAGGGCGTGTCAGGACGGGGTCCATTCACCCCCTCATCCACCCGAGCCTTCATCACTTGGGAGGCCCGGAAGCTAATCACCCGGCGCGGCACGATCGGGGCTGGGTCGCCCGTCTTAGGATTGCGCCCCACGCGGGCGCGCTTGGCCCGCACTTGGAAGACGCCGAAGCCGGAAAGCTTGACGGTCTCGCCGCGCTCCAGCGCATCAATGATCAGGTCCAGCGTGCGCTCAACCAGCGCCGCGCATTCCTGGCGTGGCAGACCGATGTCCGCATGCACCGCATCAAACAGATCCGCGCGCGTTAAGGTCTCACCTTTCATCGGAACCCCTTTGATGAAAGTTGCTGATTAATAGAAAAAATGACGTGAAAAGACCCGCCCGTCAAAGGCTTATGACGGATTGAGTTAAGATTATCGTGATTTTGGCCCCTCCGGCGGCGGATTAAAGCCGGATCGCGCATGCACCCCACGTCAGACCCCCGCCCATAGCCTCAACGATCAGGACATCGCCCGGCTTGATTCGCCCATCTGCGGCGGCTGTAGCCCACGCCAAAGGGATCGAAGCCGCCGAAGTATTGGCATGGACCGCGACGGTCGAGACCACCTTAGCCTCGTCCAGCCCAAGCCGCTCTGCCACGCCCTTGAGGATTCGCTGATTGGCCTGATGGGGGATAAACCAATCCACCTCGTCGAGGCTTAGACCCGATTTTTCGACACAGGCCTCAATCGCCCCGGCAATGTTGATGACCGCATGGCGAAACACCTGATTGCCCTGCATCCGCAGCTTGCCGACCGTACCGGTCTGGGACGGACCGCCATCGACATAAAGCATATCGACCTTGGTGCCGTCGCATTTCAGATCAAAGCCGAGGATCCCGCGATCCTGAGGGGTCCCCTCACCCGCTACAGGCTCCAGCACCACCGCGCCAGCCCCATCCCCGAACAGAATGCAGGTGCCCCGGTCGGTAAAGTCCAGCAAACGGGTCATTTCCTCGGCCCCGATCACGAGGGCGCATTTCGCTTGGCCGCGGGCCACAAAGCCGTCGGCCACGCTGAGGGCATAGACAAAGCCCGAGCAGACGGCCTGGACGTCAAAGGCAATCCCGACGGGACAACCCAGCTTGCGCTGGACAATCGCGGCGGTTGCCGGAAAAGTCAGGTCCGGCGTTGTGGTGGCCACAAGGATCAGATCCACATCCGCCGGGGACTTGCCCGCTGCCTCTAGGGCCTTTTTCGCCGCCTCGACCGGCAGATCACTGGTGAGGATCTCCGGGGCCGCCTGACGACGGGACTCGATGCCCGTGCGCTCAATGATCCATTCATTCGTCGTATCGACCAGCTTGGCCAGATCGTGATTCGTCACCACGGTATCCGGAAGATAGCCCCCGATCCCGGTGACGGCGGAACGCAACATGCTCATCTGTCTATGGCTTTCTGACTAGTCTTCGTCTGTCTCGGCATCGTCATCATCAAAATCGGCCTCGATGACCGGGCCTTCGTTGATGACCTGCAACAGATGGGCCATGCTGGCCTTGATATCGTCGGTATAGCTGCTGGCGGCGAGATTGATGGCGACCCCGACCGCGGTCGCAAAGCCGCGCACGTCTGTTCCACCGTGGCTTTTGATCACAATGCCATTGAGCCCCAAAAGCGGCCCGCCATTGATCGCGCTGGGATCAATCTTCGCCGCCATAGACCGCAAGGCCGGGGCCGCTAGCATCGCACCGAGCTTGGCCCTCAGACTGGAGAGCAGGCTCTCTTTCATCAGCCCCTTGATAAAGCGCGCGGTGCCCTCGGCGGTCTTGAGGGCAATATTGCCTGTAAACCCATCGGTGACGACCACATCGACCGTGCCCTTGCACAGGTCATCGCCTTCGACAAATCCTTGGTAATTCAAGCCAAGATTGGTCCCGCGCAGCAAAGCATGGGCCTCGCGTACATCTTCGTGACCTTTAACGTCCTCAGAGCCGACATTGAGCAAGCCGATGCTGGGCTTGTCCACGCCGCGCAACGCCCGGTGAAAGGCTGCCCCCATAATGGCAAATTCGAGCAACTGACCGGCATCGCAACTGACATTGGCCCCGACGTCCAACACGGTTGTGATCCCACGCTCGGTCGGCCAAGACGCAGCAATCGCCGGACGCTCCAGTCCTGGGGCCGCCATCTTTAAGATCATCCGCGACAAAGCCATCAAGGCCCCGGTATTGCCCGCCGACACAGCGGCCTGGGCATCCCCCGACTTTACAGACTGAAGGGCGTTATAAAGGCTGGTTCCCCGGCCCCGCCGCACGGCCTGGGCGGGCTTTTCATCCATGGCGATGAAGTTATCGGTATGGGCAACCGTGACCACCGGCTTCAGACGGGGATGCTTGTCGAGCCAGGGCGCGATGCGCGCCTCATCACCATGAACGATAAACCGGACATTTGGATGGGCCGTCAGCGCCAGATCCAGAGCCGGAACAACCACGTCCGGGCCATGATCGCCCCCCATGGCATCGACAGAAATTACGAGCGGCTGAGCCAATCCATCACTCCTGAGCGGTCATCCGGACAAGCCAAGCGGGAGAACCGGATCCCGACCGCAACCTTTCGGACCAGAGCTTGCAAAATCAGGCTCTGCCGTCCGGAACAGCGCGCGGACGATAGCGCGGGAAATTGCGGATGCAAGCGCCTTCCGGTTTACGTCGCGTCAGACTGCCCCTTGAGGCGGGCCAGAACCGCAAATGGGGACGGTTCGGGTTGGTTATCGGGCGGCACAAAGTCGGCATCCGGCTTGCGGGCATAGGGATCATGTCCCAAGGCCAAGGCTTCGATGACGTAACCCGCCAGATCAATCTGGCCATTTTCAACCAAATCGGGGGCATCAAGGTCCGATTCGGTTAGCTCGCTTTCGCCGGTCTCGGTCAGGGGCGGTGCGCTCTCGGTGCAGCGGACACTGAGCTGTTCCGACAAAGTGCGGGTCAGGGGCTCCAAGGTGACACCGCACTGCTGGTGGAATTCGGCGGTCACATCGAGATCGATCTGGACATCATCACCCACGGCGTAGGTCCGCACCGAGGCTCGCAGCTGTTCAACGGCCTTCACCTCGAAGGTTCGGGCAATCGCAATCCGCAGGGATTCATCCGGTTCAAGGGTCAGGTTCAACCCGGCATGGGCCTGGGCGAAGGTCACCGGATGCGACCAGTCAGGAAGGTCAGTCATGATCAGTCTTTCTGATAGGATTCGGAGGTCGGAATCGACGGCCAAGCCACCTGCCCGGCCAAAAGAGTTTCAAGGCTCTGTTGCGCTAAGGCCTTGCGGCTGTCGTGGATATACGCCGTCAGACGCGCCAGACAGTCCGCATCGGGCGCCTGTTCGGCATAGACAACGCGCTCAAGGGTCTCTGACACGGTCTGACCGCCGTCATCGGCGCTGAAAGCGGCCTCATAGGCCTGAATCCGGCCATAGACGTGCTCACCGAGTTTTTTCATCTGGCGCGCGACCGCCAGATCGCCAACCCCCTGTTCGCGCAGCACATCGTCGAGGGCACGGATAAAGGTGTCGAACAGCGCCTGCCCGGTCTCAGACGCCGCCTCGCCTTGACCCTTTAAACGCTCAAGAATCAGCATGACGTGGAGGGCCAAGAGCTCAAATCGCCCGCCCATATCATCCGTAACGCCGAGGTCGCGATAGAACGTCGGCAGCCGAGACTGGCTCACCGCCATGGCATATAGCGCTTTACCGGCCTGAACCGACGCGCGGGGTTTGAAGATTTTTGAAAACACTTTGGCCTCTTTTCTGCCGCGTCATTGAACTAATGCTCCTGACAGGCTAGGTCAAATAGCTGACTAATCGTAAAGAGGGCGCGATGCCTAGGTCACTTATGCTTGTTCTGGCGGTTTCCGCCGCGTTTGCCACGGTTGCGTGTTCGCCGACCGTATCCCGCCACGGCTATCAGGTCGGACAGGCCGGGGCTCTGGCGGTTGAAGATGTGAAGGATCCGCGCGATCCCAAGAACATCGTGGCCGGCCAAGACACCCGCACCACGGTGATGACCAAGCTGGGCACCCCGTCCCAGACCGCCACCTTTGAGCCGAACATCTGGTACTATGTGAGCCAGACGGTCGAGAGCCTGACCTATCACAAGGACAAGACCCTCAGCCGCGAAGTCACGGTCATCACCTTTGACAAGGCCAGCGATGTCGTGACCGAGGTCAAGACCTTGGGTCTGGCCGATGGCAAGGTCGTGGCGTTCAACGGTCGCAAAACCCCGACCCGGGGCCGCGAGCTGACCATCATTGAACAGCTGCTGGGCTCTGTGGGTCGTCAGGCTCTGCCGGAAGACGACGCTGCCAACGGACCGGGTGGCCGCCGTCGCGAATAGGCCGACATTGTCGCGCAACCTAATTTAGCGCTTGGCGTTTTTCGGGGTCTGGCTTTCGATCTGGATCCCGGAGACCACTTTGCCCCCAGCAATGCGGTTGCCCTCGGCGGTCAAGGTCGCCTTGATTTTATCTTCATCAAGTTTGTAGTTATCGCCCGGAATGCTGAACGGCGTACGGTGGCCTGCCCGTACGAGCGCATCTCGAAAATAGGGCTCTTTTTCGCGCAGCTTGGTGCTATCGGCTGTGGGGGCCAGCATGACTTTGATGCTGACGAACACATAGTTGACCACACGACCGTTCTGGACAACGGGCAAGGCCATTGGGGCCAGTTTGACAAATGCGTCCTCAGCCTTTTTTTCGTCTTTGCCTCCACCCGCCGCGTGAGCGACCGGGGCGCTGGCGAGTATCAGGGCGGCAAGCCCCAGCACCAGACCCTTATGGCTCCCCTTGGATGTAAGAAAAGACAGGTTTAAAATGCTCTTGGCCACGTGCTTTCCCCTATGTTCGGATTCAGCTTAGCACAGGCGCGTTAACGGAGATTTAGTCAGCAGGGCGGCCTAAGCCCCGTGCACCCAGCCGCGACGGGCTAGGTCGATAATCTTACCCTCGTGCACCACCTCGGCCCCGGGCGTGCCCTCGGTGACGATGCCGATCCGCTGGAAACCGACCCGGCTCAAGGCCTCGGCAGCGGCACCGCGCGCCGTACAGAGGATCTCATAATCATCGCCGCCCGTAATCAGATCCAGGACTGACATCCCCCGCGCCACCGCCCGGCGGGCCTGAGCCGACAGGGGGATCCGGTCAAGGTCCAGACTGAGACTGACGCCACTGGCTTGGCCCAGACGCTCGGCATCGAGCACCAGCCCATCGGAGATATCCATGGCCGCACTGGCATGGGCCAGCAGGTCCTCGGCCAGTTCCAGACGCGGGCTCGGCAAGGTATAGCGTTCGCACAGCAAGGCCTTGTCTATGGCCGCCAGATCGCCAAACTGGCCGCTCAAGATGCGAAGCCCGAGGTGCGCATCACCGATGGGGCCGCTGACCAGCACCGCATCGCCCGGACGCGCGCCCATACGCGAAATGGCCCGCCCCGACGGCACCTTGCCAAACAGGGTGGCGCTCAGCACCAGTGGCCCGGGGGTTGCAACCGTATCGCCGCCAAACAGCTTGAGACCAAAAAGGGCCTGATCCGCCCGTAAGCCCGAGACAAATAACGTCCGCGCCTCGGCCCGGCAGCGACCCGACCAAGCGGTCATCAGCTGATAGCCATAGGGGGTGGCCCCCTTGGCGGCTAGATCGGACAGGTTCACCCGCAACAGCTTGCGGGCGACGAGATCAAGCGGATCTTCGGGGCGAAAGTGCACCCCTTCGACCATGGCATCAGTCGTGACCACCAGGTCCGTGCCCGGCTCGGACGGCAAGACCGCCACATCATCCATCAGACCTCGGGCTTCGGGGGCATTCCCCGCCAGCGGGCGCAATAGATGCTGTAAGGTGGCCAGCTCATCCATGTCCTAGCCTGCGCGTCCGGCCTGGTCCTTGGCCACGCCGTCGAGCGCCCCATTGACGAACCGGGCCTCGTTTTCATCGAAAAAGGCCTTAGCCAGTTCGACATATTCGTCGATGGCGATTTCCTTGGGGATATCGTTGCGGTGGATCAGCTCAAAGGCCCCGGCCCGCAGGATCGCCCGCACCGTGGCGTCAATCCGCTCCAGCCGCCAGTTGGAGGCCAGACGGTCGGTGATGGCCAGATCAATGCGGGCCTGGTCACCAACGACACCGCGCACGATCGCCTCGAAAAAGACCTCGTCGGCGCTGGCCATCTGATCGCCATCGAGATCGCCGTCAAAGCGGTAATCGCGGAATTCGCGCACCACGGCATCGACGCCCGTCCCAGTCAGTTCCATCTGATAGAGGGCCTGGACCGCGGCAAAGCGAGAAATCGTGCGGGCTCGCTTTTCCTTGGAGGTCAGCTGGCCACTGGGGCTTTGGGCCGCGAGTTGCTCGATCACGGATTTCAGGCTTTGCGGCGGGCTCTTACCCTGCCCCGACTGGCCGGTATCCGCCGTTTCGTCTGCGCCGTTGTTGTTCATGTCACTCACCAATCTGACCCGCCGCAAACGCGCGCTTCAGCGCGATCATATCGAGACAGGTGCGGGCCGCGAAGCCCCCTTTATCGCCTTCGGTGACGCGCGCGCGCGCCCAAGCCTGCTCTTCGTCCTCGACCGTCAGAATGCCATAACCTATGGCCAGACGCCGTCCGACCCCAAGGTCCATCAGACCGCGCGCCGATTCGCCACAGACATAGTCGTAGTGCGTGGTCTCGCCGCGGATCACACAGCCCAAGGCGACATAGCCGTCGTAGTGGCGGCCAGAAGCGGTCTTGCCCGCTTCCTCGGCCATGGCGATGGCCGTCGGCACCTCAAACGCGCCCGGCACCGTGACGGTATCGAATGCGGCGCCATAGGCCTCGAGCGCGCGCTTGGCCCCGTCGAGCAAGGCATCGGAAATATCGTTATAAAAGCGGCTCTCGACGATGAGCACGCGGTATGGGGTGTCCTGGGTCATCCGGGATCTCCTAGGAAAGGGGGCGCCAGTCCTGGATTTTCAGGCCGTAGCCTTCCAGGGCAGCAGGTTTGGGCTGACTCGACGACAGGGCAATCATGTCGCGGACGCCAAGATCCAGCAGAATCTGAGCCCCGACGCCATAGTCTCGCAGGCCGCGTTGCGAGGCCTCGCGGCTATGTTCGCCGGTAAAGCGCTTGGTCAGCCAATTGGGATCTGGATCGCGCAGCAGCACCACGACAGCCGCGCTGTCATAGTCCGCACAGGCTTGTAGCGCGCGGCTGAGATAGTCTGATCGTTCACCCACCTCGCCCATCACATCGCTGGCGAAATCGACCGGGTGCATGCGCACAAGGGTGGGCTGGTCCGCATGGGGCTGGCCCTTGACCAAGGCCACATGTTCGGTGCCGTCCAGACTGTTGCGATAGACGCACAGTCGGAAAGTGCCGCCCCAGCGGCTCTGGAACGGCTGTTCCAGCACCGGCTCGACGAACCGTTCGGTGCGGCGGCGATAGGCGATCAGGTCGGCGATGGTGCCGATCTTGAGGCCGTGAAGCTGGGCGAA
This sequence comes from Asticcacaulis sp., assembly GCA_036834925.1. Taxonomy (GTDB): domain Bacteria; phylum Pseudomonadota; class Alphaproteobacteria; order Caulobacterales; family Caulobacteraceae; genus Asticcacaulis. The sequence goes on along the minus strand of DAITMY010000036.1, from coordinate 2,582 downwards.
CACCACCAGGTCCGGCAGGCGGGCCATGGTGCCATCTTCGTTGATAATCTCGCAAATCACACCCGCCGGATAAAGCCCAGCCATGCGGCTGATATCGACCGCCGCTTCGGTATGACCCGCCCGGACCAGCACCCCGCCATCGCGGGCCACCAGCGGAAACACGTGACCGGGGCTGACCAGATCGTCGGCCCCCTTGGACGGATCAATGGCCACGGAAATGGTGCGCGCCCGATCGTGCGGCGAAATGCCGGTGGAGACACCCTCGCGCGCTTCGATCGCCACGGTAAAGGCGGTGCCATGGCGCGCGCCATTGTTTTGAGCCATAGGCGGCAGACGCAAGGCCCGCGCCCGCTCGCCCGTCATAGACAGGCAGACCAGACCCCGTGCATAGCGGATCATGAAATTGATCATGTCCGGGGTCGCGAACTGAGCCGGGATCACCACGTCGCCTTCGTTTTCCCGATCCTCGGCATCCACGAGAATATAGGGACGGCCGTTGCGGGCATCCTCGATGATGTCTTCAATGGCGGAAATCGGGCTTTCGCCGGTTTGCGCGTGTGCGTCAGTCATGACCAGAGTCTCCACCGGTTTGCCCGGCTGTTTCGCGCCAGCGCGCGGCATAGCGCGCCAGCATATCAATTTCGAGATTGACCGGATCCCCCGCCTTGAGGCGGTTCAGGGTGGTCACGGTCCAAGTGTGGGGGATCAGATTGACCCCAAAAACGTCGTCGAGCACCTCATTGACGGTCAGGGACACGCCGTCAACTGTGATCGAGCCCTTGGGGGCGATATAGCGGTGCAAAGGCCGGGGGGCGCGGATCTGGACCCGCCAGCTGTCGCCGTCTTTTGTCACCGAGACCACATGCCCCACCCCATCGACATGGCCCGAGACGATATGACCGCCCAGTTCGTCGCCGATCTTCAGCGCCCGTTCGAGATTGACCCGATCCCCGTTGCGCCACTGGCCGAGGGTGGTCTTGCTCAGGGTCTCGTTGGAGACCTCGACCTTGTAGCCCGCATCATCTTTTTCGATCACGGTAAGGCAGCATCCGGCATGCGCCACAGACGCGCCAATCGCCAGGCCGGCTAGGTCGTAGCCACTGGTCACCCGAAAGGCCATGCCGCCGGGTGTGACCTCGGCGTCGCGCAAGGTCCCCATATCGGTGATAATCCCGGTAAACATCAGTCTGCCTCGTAACTTTCCCACAGATCCGCCCCGACGGCCTGAACCGCCAGTCGCGAAAAGCTCAGAGCCTCGCCCAGAGCCGAAATACCGAGATCCCCGATGCCGGGCCGCCCTTCGGCGCCCAGCAGGATCGGTGCCCGGAACCATTCTAAACGGTCAATCACCCCCAACCGGATCAGGGCTGAGGCAATCTGTCCGCCCCCTTCGACAAACACCCGCTCAAGACCGGCGGTCGTCAGGGCGGTCAAGCCCTGAACCAGATCAACCCGGCCCCGGCTGGTCGCCCCCACCCGCAGCTCGCGCACCCCGGCAGCCTTGAGTTCCGCCGAAAGGGGTTGGGTGGTCAGGACATAGGTGGGGATGATCCGGGCGGTTTGCACCATCAGCGCCGAGACCGGCAAGCGGCCCCGGCTGTCGACCACCACCCGCGCGGGCTGGGGGCCATCATAGTCCCGCAGGCGAACGGTCAGTTCCGGATTATCCGCAAGGGCGGTTTCAATACCGACCAGCACCGCATCATGCTGGGCGCGCAGTTCATGCACAACCGTGCGCGCGGCCTCTCCGGTGATCCAGCGGCTTTCACCGGTGGCGGTAGCAATGCGGCCATCCAGCGATGTGGCCAACTTTAAGGTTAGAAACGGCCGGGGCGCGTCACTCAAAGCGGGTCATCCTCGGGCTCGGAGAAGCCCTCCTCCCCTAAAAACTTTGCGAAGTCCGAGGTTTCGCGGAAATCCCGATAGACCGAGGCGTAACGGACATAGGCCACTTCATCGAGGGATTTCAGCGCCTTCATCACCAGTTCGCCGACATCGTGCGAGGCAATATCGGTTTCGCCCATGCTTTCGAGCTGGCGGACGATGCCGCTGACCATGCGGTCCACCCGCTCCTGGTCGATCGGACGCTTGCGCATGGCCAGGGTGATGGAGCGTTCCAGCTTGGAGCGGTCAAAGGGCGTGCGCCGACCATTGCGCTTAACGATCATCAGATCGCGCAGTTGGACCCGTTCAAACGTGGTAAAGCGCCCGCCGCATTCCGGACAGTTGCGACGGCGACGAATGGCCGTGCCGTCTTCGGACGGGCGGGAATCTTTGACCTGGGTTTCAGGATTACTGCAGAACGGACAGCGCATCCGGCCTCCTGAGGGGACACATCAGGCTCCGGGGGGATCCGGAGCCTGGACAGTCGGGGCGGCGCAGGCTCAAAGCCCGCGCCCCCTAAGCTCAACGATAGATCGGGAACCGGGCCGTCAGGGCCTTGACCTGTTCGCGCACGCGGGCCTCAACGGCTTCGTCACGCTCACCGCCATTGGCCGCCAAACCATCGACCACGTCCGCGATCAAGGTACCGATCTCGCGGAACTCGGCCTCACCAAAGCCCCGGGTGGTGCCCGCCGGGG
>DAITMY010000035.1:0-13081 GCA_036834925.1 Asticcacaulis sp. | reverse complement strand
CAAGGCGCGTGGGGAGCCGTAACTGGAGGCCGCGGCCTTCCTCAAGGCCGCGCGCGCCCATGCCGCCGAGCTGAAAATCGACATGGACATGCTCAAGCGTCCGCTCAATGTCGGGTTCTCGGGCGGCGAAAAGAAGCGCATGGAAGTGCTGCAAATGGCGCTTCTGCAACCCAAACTTCTGATCCTTGACGAGACGGATTCCGGCCTCGACATCGATGCCCTCAAGGTGGTGTCGGATGGCATCAATGCCTTGCGCGCCCCGGACCGGGGGATGCTGGTGATCACCCACTATCAGCGCCTGCTCGATCATATCAAACCGGACCGGATCCATATCCTCGTCGATGGTCGGATCGTCCATTCGGGCGGGCCGGAACTGGCGCTGGAACTCGAAGCCTCGGGCTATGACGCCTATCTGGGTGAGGCGGCGTAATGGCGTTTGACCTTCCAAGGCTTAATCTGACCGACCGGGCCACCTGGCCGACCCGGCGCGATGAGGAGTGGAAATACTCCGACCTGTCCCGCGCCCTCGGGGACGGGGTCGATAACCCGCAACAAACCCACGACCGCCTCAGCCTTGCGGCCGGGGCGACGCAAACCCGGTTTGAGGTGATCGAGACCCCGGGCGCGGCCTTCAGCGAGCTGGAGATTACCCTGGCCGAGGGGGCCAGCCTGACCCGGGTCTTGGTGCTTGATACGCCTGCGGAGGCCATCACGCTGCAACGGGTCACGGTCGTAACGGCCCCGGGCAGCGTGTTCCGCCAGATCGTTGTCTCGACCGGCGCGCGCTTTCAGCGCATCGAGACTCATGTCCTGCATGCCGGTCATGGCGCCTTGGTCGAGCTGAACGGGGCCTACCTTCTGGGCGGCCAAACCCATTGCGACCTGACCACCCGCGTCCAGCATATTGCCCCGGACGGCATCACCCGCCAGCTGACCCGCGGCTTGGTCCGCGACCGCGCCACCGGCGTGTTTCAGGGCCGGATCTTGGTCGATCAGGGGGCGGACGGCACCGATGCCCAGATGCAGCATCAGGCGCTGATCCTCAGCGACGGCGCGCGCGTCCGCGCCAAGCCGGAGCTGGAAATCTATGCCGATGACGTGCAATGCGCTCACGGCAACACCATTGGCGCGCTCGATGAGGCGGCTTTGTTCTTCTGTCAGGCGCGCGGCATGCCCGAGCCTCTGGCGCGGGCGGTGCTGACTCAGGCCTTTGTGCTGCCGGTGGCGGAAACTTTGGCGGATGAATCCCTGCGCAACCGGCTCTTGGCTTGGATTGAAACACGGACGGAGGCCTTCCATGGCCTTTGATGTCCACGCCGTCCGGGCGGATTTTCCGATCCTGTCGCGCACCGTCCACGACAAGCCGCTCGTCTATCTCGACAGCGCCGCCAGCGCCCAAAAGCCCAAGGCCGTGATCGACGCTATGGCCGGGGCCATGGGCCACAGCTATGCCAATGTCCACAGGGGCCTGCATACCCTCGCCAATGAGACCACCGAAGCCTTTGAGGCCGGGCGCGAGGCCGTGGCCCGCTTTATCGGCGCGGATGTGGGCGGGATCGTTTTTACGCGCGGCGCAACCGAGGCCGTCAATCTGGTGGCCCAGACCTTTGGCCAGACGCTGCAGGCCGGAGATGAAATCGTCATTTCCGAGATGGAGCACCACGCCAATATCGTGCCCTGGTGGATGCTGGCGCAATCGCGCGGCGTCGTGCTGAAATGGTGCCCGATCACCGATGACGGTCAGCTCGACTGGCCGGCGCTCGAAGCGATGGTGGGGCCGCGCACGCGCCTGATCGCCCTTAGCCACATGTCCAACGTGCTGGGAACCCATAACCCGGCCGAGCGGATCGTCGCCCTGGCACGATCTGTGGGGGCCAAGGTGCTGCTCGATGGCTGCCAGGCCGTCGTGCACACGCCGCTCGATGTGACCGCGCTTGATGTCGATTTCTATGTCTTCTCGAGCCACAAACTCTATGGCCCGACGGGCCTTGGGGTGCTCTATGCCAAGCCCGAGATCCTGGCGGATCTGCCCCCCTGGCAAGGCGGCGGCGAGATGATCGCCCGGGTCTCCAAAGAGACCATCACCTTTGCCGATCCGCCCCACCGCTTCGAAGCGGGCACCCCGGCTATTCTCGAAGGGATCGGTCTGAAGGCGGCGATAGATTGGTACAGCCAGTTTGACCGTGCCGCTGTGATCGCCCACGAACAGGCGCTCTACCAGCGGGCCGTGGACGGGCTGAGCCAGATCTATGACCTGCGCATCATCGGCTCGGCCCCCGGCAAGGGCGCGATCCTGACCTTTGTCTTTGAGGGCGAGAATGCCCCCCATGCCCATGATGTGGCCCAGATCCTCGACCGCTATGGTGTGGCGGTGCGGGCAGGGCTTCACTGTGCGGAACCCTTGTCGCGGCGAATGGGGATCACCTCCAGCGCCCGCGCCTCCTTTGCGATCTACAACACCCCGGAAGAGGTCGATGCCTTCATTGATGCGCTCGTCCGGGCCAAGCGTTTCTTTGACTGAGGCCCCATCATGACCGCCCAGCCGGAATTCAACCCTGACACTGACCTTGAGCCCGATGAGACCCCGTCGGCCATCCCGGCCGAGGAGCTGTCGCGCCTGACCGAAGACCTGATTGCCGCTTTCAAAAGCGTCTATGATCCCGAAATCCCGGTCGATATCTACGAACTGGGGCTGATCTATCGTGTCGATGTGTCGGATGACCGCGACGTGGTGGTGGACATGACCCTGACTGCGCCCGGTTGTCCGGTGGCGGGAGAAATGCCCGGCTGGGTGCGCGATGCGGTGCTCAAGGTCGAGGGCGTGCGCGATTGCGACGTCAATCTGGTGTTCGATCCGCCGTGGGACAACAGCCGCATGACCGACGAAGCCAAGCTGCAACTGAACATGTTCTGAGGGGCCAATGACCGATCTGAACGCTGTGACTGCCTCTGTAACCCCCCGTCCGCGTCGTCCGCGCCCGGCGGTCGTCACCCTGACGGACGCGGCGGCTGAGCGCGTTAAGGCGATCATGGCCCGGGCGGACAAGCCCTATGTGGGCCTGCGCGTCGGGGTCAAGAACGGCGGCTGTGCCGGTCAGGAATATGTGCTGGACTATGCCGAAACCGTGCATCCGCTCGATGAGCAGGTGACGGACAAGGGCGTCACCATCCTGATCGAGCCCAAGGCGGTGCTGTTCCTGATCGGAACCGTGATTGACTATGAGGTCAATAAGCTGTCGGCCCGGTTCGTGTTCCGTAACCCCAACGAAGTGGATGCTTGCGGCTGTGGCGAGAGCGTCACCATCAAGCCGCAAAGCGACGACGCTTAAACGTCCAGATCGTCGCTGACGAAGCTGGCGTTTTCCTGAATATAGCGGAACCGCAGTTCCGGCTTGCGCCCCATCAGGGTTTCCACCAGCGCCTCGATCTCTGTCTCGCTCTCGGGCAGGGTCACCCGCGCCAGGGTGCGGGTCTTGGGGTTCATGGTCGTTTCCTTGAGCTGGGCGGGCATCATTTCCCCCAGACCTTTGAAGCGACCGACTTCCGGTTTCTTGCCTTTGAATTCCGTGTCCAGCAGCTCCAGCCGGTGGGCATCGTCGCGGGCATAGATGGTCTTTGTCCCGTGGCTCAGGCGATAGAGCGGCGGCATGGCCATGAACAGGCGTCCGGACCGGATCAGCCCTGGCATGGTGCGATAGAAGAAGGTGATCAGCAGCGACGCAATGTGGGCGCCATCCACGTCGGCGTCGGTCATGATAATGATCCGCTCATAACGCAGATCTTCGAGCCGGAACGCCTTGCCGCCATTGACTCCGAGCGCCAGCGACAGGTCCGACAGCTCGACATTGGCCTTGGCCTTGTCCGAGGCTGCCGAGGCCACATTGAGGATCTTCCCGCGCAGGGGCAGGATCGCCTGAGTGTTGCGGTCTCGGGCCTGTTTGGCCGAGCCACCGGCCGAGTCACCCTCGACGATGAACAGCTCGGTCCCTTCGGCTTCCTGGCGGGAACAGTCCGACAGCTTGCCCGGAAGACGCAGCTTGCGCGTGGCACTGGCGCGCTGGACTTCCTTGTCCTTGCGCCGCTTTAGCCGTTCTTCGGCCCGCTCGATGATAAAACCGAGCAGCCGGTCCGCCTGTTTAGGTGAGCCGGTCAGCCAGTGATCGAAGGGGTCACGCAGGGCATTGTCCACGAGACGGGCCGCCTCGCTGGACGACAGCCGGTCCTTGGTCTGGCCTTGGAATTCCGGGTTGCGGATAAACACCGACACGAGGATCCCGGCCTGGGCGGCCACATCCTCGGCGGTGATCAGGCCGCCGCGCTTTTCCCCGGTCATGTCGGCATAGGCCTTGAGGCCGCGGGTCAGGGCCGCCCGCAGTCCCTGTTCGTGGGTGCCGCCGTCCGGGGTCGGGACCGTGTTACAATAGGACTGGGAAAAGCCGTCATGTTCGCCAAACCCGGCGGCATTCCACACCACGGCCCATTCAACGGCCCCGGCTTCGCCCTCACGCGCGACGCGTCCGGAAAAGATCTCGGTGACGGTCTCCGTGGTACCGATCTTTTCGGCCAGAAAGTCCGCCAGACCATTGGGGAAGTGAAAGGTCGCCTCGGCGGGTGTGGTATCGCTGATCCGCTCTGGTGCGCACTTCCAGTGAATCTGGACGCCCCGGAACAGATAGGCCTTGGAGCGGGCCATGCGATAAAGCCGGGCCGGTTTGAATTGCGCCCCTTCGCCGAAAATCTGTTCGTCCGGACGGAACCGGGCGCGGGTCCCGCGCTTGCGGCTGGGGCCGATCTTTTCGGTGCCAGTGACGGGGATCCCGCGCGAAAAGCGCTGGGCCCACTCAAAGCCGTCACGCCAGACGGTCACCTCTAGCGTTTCGGCCAGGGCATTGACCACCGACACCCCGACCCCGTGCAGACCGCCCGAGGTTTCATAGGCCTTGCCCGAGAACTTGCCGCCTGAGTGCAGCACGGTCATGACCACTTCAAGCGCCGACTTGCCCGGATGGCGCGGGTGTGGATCCACCGGGATCCCGCGGCCATCGTCACGCACACTCAGATACCCGTCGGCATCCAGCTCGACCCAGATGGCCTTGGCGTGACCGGCCACGGCCTCGTCCATGGCGTTGTCGAGCACCTCGGCAAACAGGTGGTGCAGGGCGCGCTCGTCCGTGCCGCCGATATACATCCCCGGGCGCATCCGCACCGGCTCCAGCCCTTCGAGCACCTCGATCGAAGACGCCGAATAGCCGCTGGCCTTGGCCTGTTCGGTCGCCCCGGCATCGGCCTCAAAGGCTTTGGCGGCAGGCTTAGCCGGCTTGGCTTCGGGTGCAGGTTGCGGGGCGGGTGCACGCGTCGAGTCATCGGGCGCGGCATCAAACAGGGACGGTTGCGGGATCTTCGTCGTCATGATCCGTCTGTGATACGATTCGTGCGAGAAAACGCAATCTCTGACCGGCCTTGGCCTGTGAACAAACGGCGTGAAAAAGAAAAGGGCTCCCGATAAGTCGGGAGCCAGTGGGCGCGTCCTTGCGAGGGCCTCGCGCCGGGCGGGGGGAGCCGCCCCTTATAAGTCCCGGGTCAGTGCTCCAGGACTTCGTCGTGCAGGGCCTTGTCGAGGCCTTCTTCTTCGGCCGTTGCACTCACACGCAGGCCGGTCGTGAACTGGCAGATCAGCAGGATCAGCAGCGTCCCGGCCACAGACCAGGCCACAGTCAGGCCCAAGCCCATGGCTTGGGTGACAAGATTGGCCCCTTCGGCCAGACCATTGATGGATTTGGTGGCCAAGACCCCGGTCAGCAAAGCCCCAACAGCGCCACCCACACCGTGGATGCCAAAGGCATCAAGGCTGTCATCGTAGCCGAGGATCTTCTTTAGCCAGACCGAGGAGAGGTAACAGATCGGGCCCGCGACGGCGCCAATGATCATGGCCCCCTTGGGATCGACAAAGCCGCACGCAGGGGTGATGGCGACAAGACCCGCGACAATCCCCGACAAGACCCCCAAAAGCGAGGGCTTGGACCGAAAGATCCACTCGACGATTTTCCACGTCAGCCCTGCCGTCAGGGCGGCGAGAAGCGTATTCAGTAATGCGGCCGAGGCAATCCCGTCCGCCGCCCATTCCGAACCGGCATTGAACCCGATCCAGCCCACGAGCAGCAGTGCCGCGCCGATCATGACAAAAATCACGTTGTTTGGGTTCATGGGTTCGGTGCCGTAGCCGCTGCGGCGCCCCAGCCACAGGGCGGCCACTAGACCGGCAACCCCAGCGTTGACGTGAACCACAGCCCCACCGGCAAAGTCGAGTACGCCCCATTCGGACATGATCCCGCCGCCCCAGACCATGTGGCAGATCGGGGCATAAACAACGATCGACCACAGGGCCATAAACAGCATCATGCCGGAAAACTTGATCCGCTCGGCAAAGGCCCCGGCAATCAGGGCTGGCGTGATGATGGCGAAGGTCATCTGATAGGCAACCCAAGTCATTTCCGGCACAGAGGCCGTCGCCTTATAGGCGGTCTCAGTCGTAATGCCGTTTAGGAGAGCGGTGTCAAAACCGCCGATAAACTTATTGATCAGGCCTGCATCTAGCCCGGCTATTGAGGCGGTATTGACCCCAAACGACAGGCTATAGCCAATCGTGAACCAGAGGACGGCCACAAGACAGGTCACGGCGACCGACTGAGTTACCGTCGCCACGATGTTTTTCTTGCGGACCATCCCACCATAGAACAGCGCCAGACCCGGCAAGGTCATCATCAAAACCAGAGCCGTGGCCATGATCAGAAATGTATTGTCGGCCTTGTCTAGCTCCAGTGGGACTTGTGACGGTAGCAAAGCGATGGCTGGGGCTACAGCGGTCTCAGCAACCGGTACGGGTTCGCTCTGTGCCACGACCGGGGCGGGGACAGGCACACTCTGCGAAGGTGTTTCGACAACACTTTCAGTCGCGGGCAGTTCCGGTGAAGGGGAAGTGTCCGCATGCGCCCCTGATGGGATGGCTAGGCTGGTGAACAAGCCCAAGCCAAGGCTCAGGCTGAGACCAAGGGCCAAGGCTCGAAATCGGCCCATCGCCTGTTTGGCGGATGCACCCGGGCCGGAGGTATTGAGAGATATGGATATCAAGAGTAACCCCCTCTTTTTAATGTGAAAGACAAGGGATGCTGCGCTGCAAAATAATAATCATCAATCATGTCGTCAGACAAAAAACTGAAACAATTCGAAATATCATCTGTAAATATTTTGAAATAATGCGATCATTATGAAACTATAAAGTTTGCAACTATATTTGTTCGATGGATTGAGTTCTAAAAACAAAAAAAGGCATGCTCATTGCTGAGCATGCCTTTGTTCGTGCTTAAGAGTGCTTCAGATTAGCACTTGTAGTACATGTCGAATTCCACCGGGTGCGGGTGGGTTTCGAAACGACGGACTTCTTCCATCTTCAGCTCGATATAGGCGTCGATGAAGTCATCATCCATCACGCCGCCCTTCTTGAGGAAGGCGCGGTCGGCGTCGAGCGAAGCCAGGGCTTCGCGCAGCGAGCCACAGACTTCCGGGACGTTCTTTTGCTCCTGCGGCGGTAGGTCATAGAGGTTCTTGTCGAGGGCCGGGCCCGGATCGATGCGGTTTTCGATCCCGTCGAGACCCGCCATCAGCAGGGCCACGAAAGTCAGATAGGGGTTCCCCATCGGGTCGGGGAAGCGCACTTCGAGGCGCTTGGCCTTCGGCGAGCTGACCCACGGAATCCGGATCGACGCCGAGCGGTTACGCGACGAATAGGCCAGCTTCACCGGGGCTTCATAGCCCGGGACCAGGCGCTTGTAGGAGTTGGTGGTCGAGTTGGCAAAGGCGTTGATGGCCTTGGCGTGCTTGATCACGCCGCCGATGTACCACAGGCACATGTCCGACAGACCGGCGTATTTGTCGCCCGCGAACAACGGCTTGCCGTCTTTCCAGATCGACTGGTGCACGTGCATGCCCGAGCCGTTGTCACCGAACATCGGCTTGGCCATGAAGGTGGCCGACTTGCCATAAGCTGCCGCGACGTTGTGGATGACGTACTTGTAGAGCTGCATCCGGTCGGCCATGGTCAGCAGATCCGAGAACTTCAGCCCCAGTTCGTGCTGGGCCGGCGCCACTTCGTGGTGGTGCTTTTCCGGTTGCAGGCCCATTTCGCCCATGACCGCCAGCATTTCGCCGCGCAGATCCTGGCCCGAGTCGATTGGGTTGACCGGGAAATAGCCGCCCTTGGTCGCCGGACGGTGACCCATGTTGCCTTCCGGATAGACCTTGCCCGAGTTGCTCGGCAGCTCGACCGAGTCAAAGCTGTAGCCGGTGTTTTCCGGGCTGGTCGACCAGCGCACGTCGTCGAAGATAAAGAACTCAGCTTCCGGGCCAAAGAAGGCCGTATCGCCCACACCGGCCGATTGCAGATAGGTCAGGGCCTTTTTGGCAATCGAGCGCGGATCGCGGTTATAGGGCTCGTCTGTGTCCGGGTTCAGCACGTCGCAGAACAGGAACAGAGTTGTCTGCTGATAGAACGGGTCGATATAGGCCGTCGTCAGGTCCGGACGCAGCTTCATGTCCGACTCGTTGATGGCTTTCCACCCAGCGATCGAAGAGCCGTCGAACATGGTGCCATCGGTGAGGAACTCTTCGTCGACCATGTCGATATCGAAGGTCACGTGCTGCATTTTGCCGTGCACGTCGGTAAAGCGAACGTCCACATAACGGACGTCCTTTTCTTTGATCATCTTTAAGATGTCATCAGCACCCATGGAGGTCTTTCCTGTTTTGGTCGGCGGGACTAAGCCCGCGGGGGTGGATAAGCCGCTGTCTGTCCCGCTGAGGGCAGGGCGGAGGTCGGGAAAAGAGCTGGACGTGGCCGTCGACAAAGGCGTGCCCACCGGCGAGGCGAGCTTACCGGAGGGTATGGTATCTCTTGCGAACTGACGACCTTTTGTCATCGGGACCATGGACTCTTTTTGCTTGACGGTCAGTCTGGGTCTGAGCCCGGTTCAAACCGGGTCTTGCAATAGACTTAAATGGCGGCTGGGCCGGTTTCACCGGTCCGGATCCGGATCACGTCGGTAATGTCGCTGACGAAAATCTTGCCATCCCCAATTTTACCGGTACGGGCGGCATTGAGGATCGCCTCGACAGCCGCTGGAGCCAGATCATCGGCTACAACCAGTTCTATTTTAATTTTCGGCAGAAAATCAACAACATATTCCGCGCCGCGATAGAGTTCCGAGTGACCTTTCTGGCGGCCATAGCCCTTGGCCTCCAGCACGGTCATGCCCTGAACTCCGATGTCCTGGAGCGCCTCTTTCACGTCATCAAGTTTGAAGGGTTTGATGACAGCTTCGATCTTTTTCATGGTGGCTCCCGTAGACAGCGCGGCATCCTTGCGCGGGGTGACGGACCCCTATGGCACATTGCATTGCAGCAAAAGGCAAGACGGTTTTACGACACCCCGCTCACATGGCTGTAAGGATCTGTTACATGCCGTGATCTGGGGTGGCGGCTGCGAATTCCCGACAAAAGGGCTTGCCAGCGTTCTCATTTGAAACTATTGACGCCGGTTCAATGCGGATGTGGCGGAACTGGTAGACGCACTGGGTTTAGGTTCCAGCGCTGCAAGGCGTGGAGGTTCGAGTCCTCTCATCCGCACCACTCTCCCACGAGAGATGCCCTGTTTGTAACTCCTTTTCGCGAGCTTACCGTCCATCTGGGCTGTCGTGCGTGTCATGCGCCATACAAGATCGCACCCATTCTGCAAAATCGCGCTCGGACACTTGGCCGGATGCAAGGCCCATAATGGCGTCGTAACGGGCACTTTGCGGCCCAGTTAATGTGTAATCATTCAACAGCAGGAAAGTACGGCACACGATCAAGGCGATACGCTTATTACCGTCGAAGAAAGGATGATTTTTGATCAATCCCGCTGCATAGGCGGTTGCCAGATCTGCCAAGTCCGGTTCCCGGTCTGCATAGGTGTAGAGGTTAACCGGTCTGGCCAGGGCCGAATCTAGAAGCCCTTCGTCCCTTATGCCGGATAATCCGCCATGGTCCATGATCTGCGCCGCATGGGCCTAGAGTACGACAGATTTTCGTACCCAGACCGGCATGACAAGCCTTGCGTGCTATTTGGCCAGACGGGCCAGTGTCTCGGCGTCTTCTCGCATCACGCGCTCAGCGACGGCCATCTGGCTAGCATACTCACCTGCGGGAGGGAGGGGGCTAGGTAACAGCCCCGCTGGGGTTTCGCTCAGCACCAGATTGGCGCCGATTGAAAGGCCAAGACGCACCACAACCTCTTGAGGGAGCTCAACAGCAAAGCCGTCCTTATGGGCCGTTAAAACAACCTTGTTCACATCGCTCTCCGCTCAGGCCATCCTGAGGCACGCTCAAGACCCTTATAGCACGACCCCTGCCGCGTCGCGAGCGCTCACTCCTACGCCCGGATCCGGGTGACGAACGCATCGACGCGGGTTTGCAGGTCGAGCGAGGCGTGGGTCAGGTTCTGGCTGGCGTCCTGAACATCGGTGGCGCGGGTTCCGGTCTCGTCGGCGCTCGACTGGACGGTGCCAATGGTCTGGGCAATGTCCTGCGCGCCTGAAGCGGTGAGGGTGATCTTCTGGGCGATTTCGGCAGTGACTTCGGACTGCTGGGTCACAGCCTCGGTGATTACGCCGGTCGAGTCCGAGATGGCCTGAATGATATGCAGGATGTCTTCGATGGCACTCACCGACTCCTGGGTCGCGCCTTGCATGTCGCCAATTTGGACCGAAATTTCATCGGCGGCCTTGGACACCTGATTGGACAGGTTCTTTACTTCGCTCGCGACCACGGCAAAGCCCTTACCGGCGTCTCCGGCCCGGGCGCTTTCGATGGTGGCATTGAGCGCCAGCAGATTGATCTGGCCGGCAATGTCGGTGATGACGCGGGTGATGTCGCCGACGCGGGTTGAACTGGTGGCCAGTTTTTCGACGATCTGACGGGTCTCAGTGCTCTTGTTGGCGGCATCGCGCACCACGGCCTCAGAGGCGCGGGTTTGGTTATGGATTTCGCGGATCGAGGCGGTCAGTTCTTCGGCGGCGGCGGCCACAGCGGCAGCGTTTTGAGCGGCATCCTGCGAAATGCGGGCCACCTGATCCGCACGCTCGCGGGTGGTCAGAGCGAGGCCTGAGAAGCTGGCCGAATTGGTTTTAAGGCGTTCAGCGCCGTCGACCACAGATTTCAACGTGGTGCGGACCTGGGCATCAAATGCATCGGCCATCTGGGCGAGCGCGGCCTTTTTATCGGCTTCCGCCTGGCGCTCACGCTCGCGCTCACCCTGAAGGCGCTGATCTTCTAGTGCGCGCAGTTCGTCTTCCTGAGCCTTGTGACGGGCCTCTGTCAGCAGCGCGGCCTTGCGCAAGCGATAGGCAAACACCCCGGATGCGGTGGCGGCCAGCAACGCCAGGCCAAGCCCCAAAAAGAGGGCGTTCTGAACGCTCGCCAAACGCGCCTGATAGGTTTTCACATCAATATCGAGGCCTAGCACACCGATGAACTGGCCACTGGCATCCCGGATCGGGGCGTAGCCGCTCAGGAACGTGCCCCACTGATCGGTATAAGGCTTGCTCTCTACGGTTGGGGCTTGAGTTTTATAGGCCTCAGTAAAGGCGGGCGAGTAGTCCTCATAGACGTCCATCACCCCTGAAGTATCATCTGTCTCACCCGGCTTGACATATTTCGCATCGACCAAAAAGTAATATTTTCCGCCTTGCTCCTTGGTCGTGTAGATGAACTTGATATCTTGATTGGCCTTGCTCATGGCCACAAAGGGGGACGAGACAGTATTATAGTCAGCGTTGCCCTTGTCATCTGCCGAGTCCAGATTTTTCATCGCTTCGGTATTGACCAACGCTGCGGCCATCTCGGCCTGCTTACCAATTGTGGTCTTGACCTCGGTATCGAGGGCTGAAAGCGCATTTATAAACACCACGCCGCTGACCACGGCCGCAGACAGAAAGACAACAGCCCCGGCCAGCCAGCCGTCGCGACGGGCAGACGAGGTTACAGCGTTCGAGGCGGTCATGTGCGGTCCTGTCAGAGCAATCGATGTCGGGTAGAGCTCAAGATAACGCAGATCTCTTAAGGCGGGGTAACGATGATAAACATTCGTCGCTTTGCGCGGAGCTCAAAGGCCAGAAAAGGACGCAGCCTGCCCCATAAAGCTGTCCCGGCTGTTCATGAGCGCGGCGATCATGTCGCGCTCGTGGGGCTGAATAAAGGGGTTCCAGATATCAAACATCAGGATGACCCGTGGCCGAGCCGACAGATTCCAAGCCTCGTGTTCTATGGTGTCGTCAAACACCCAGGCTTGTCCGTGTTGCCAGTGGCGGGTCTCGTTCCCGACACGAAAACCACAGGACTCTGGAATGATCAGGGCGAGATGGCAAATCAGCCGGGCGTTGGTATCCCCGGTATGGGGGGGAATACGGGTGTCAGGTTTCAGCAGGGAAAACATGACGCCCGGACAGCGGTTGGGGATGACCGGCGCATCGACGCCGCTCAAGGCCGCCAAGGTCTTGGGTGTTCGCGCGGCCTGCGCGTCAACCGGCTTACCGTTCAGGACGATATGAAACGCCGACCAGTCGCGGTTGTGGTTCAGGGCGGCCCATTGGTCGAGGGGGGCGGTTTGTGGATGTTGGACATAGGGCTGGAACAGGGCGTGATCGCTGGAAACCTGTTCAAACTCCGCGAGAATTTCGGCCGTGGATGCCTCAAGGCCGTCGATCCAGGGGAACAGGCTGCGATCATCATAAAACTGCGCACACGGTAATCCGGGCATAAAGAAGTAATGCGGGCGTGGGAAATACGCCTGCTTACGATTTAGAAATATATCGATAGCCTGTTTCATACGCTGTTCTGATGATCCACGCATGGGTCCGAATTGATCGGCAAAAGTCTCATCGACGAACGCGCCATAATCCTGCATGAACGCTTTATGGAACTTTAAGGCTTGTTCCAGTCTTGGGCGAAGATCAGCTGGCACACTGGCATAGGGGGGGGCACAGCTGAGGGC
>DAITMY010000034.1:0-13249 GCA_036834925.1 Asticcacaulis sp. | reverse complement strand
GGTTTTCCGGCGCTGAAGCGCCAGCGGTGATGCCGAGGGTTTTGACCCCCTCGAACCAGGCCCAGTCCACCGCCCCGGCATCATCCACCAGACGGGCCGAGCGGGCCCCGGCGCGAAGAGCCACTTCGACCAGACGTTGGCTGTTGGACGAGTTTTGCGAGCCGATCACCAGCACCAGATCGCACTGGGCGCTCACACGCTTGACCGCCTCTTGGCGATTGGTGGTGGCGTAGCAGATATCTTCCTTGTGGGGCGAGGCCATCAAAGGGAATCGCCGTTGCAGTACCCCGACGATCTCGGCGGTGTCATCCACCGACAGGGTGGTCTGGGTGACAAAAGCCAGGCGGGCTGGATCGCGCGGAACAAAGGCCTCGGCCTCTTCGACGGTCTCGATCAGGCGGACAGCTCCATCGGGCAACTGGCCCATGGTGCCTATGACTTCGGGGTGGCCCGCATGGCCGATCAGGATGATGTCGAGCCCATTGTTAAAATGCCGCTCGGCCTCCACATGGACCTTGGACACCAGCGGACAGGTGGCATCGAGGTAGAACATCTGGCGCGCTTCGGCATTGGCCGGGACGGACTTGGGCACACCGTGGGCTGAAAAGACCACCGGCCGGTCTGACGGGCACTGGTCCAGTTCCTTGACGAATATAGCCCCGAGCGCCTTTAGCCGGTCGACCACATGCTTGTTGTGCACAATCTCATGGCGCACATAGACCGGCGCCCCGAACTTGGCGATGGCCTGTTCGACGATCTGAATCGCCCGGTCCACCCCGGCGCAAAAGCCGCGCGGTGTGGCCAGCAAAACACGAAGAGAGCGGGACTTAGGGGGCGCAGAATCCATCATAACGGGGGATTTAAGGCTAAATGCCGCGCTTTGCCAGCGCACTTGATTGCCCCGTCACGGTTTAGCCGTTATCAAGCCCAATAGTCGTGCAGAGCCGCTGAGGCGGGGCAGGGCTCTAACACCGGTTTCAAGCGATGTGGCGGACAGCATGCGGCGTTTTCTGATTCTCCTGAGTGCACTGACCTTGGGTGCGGCGGTTCTGCCGCAAGACACTTTTGCCCAAAATCGTGACCGTGGCGGTCAAGACGAGGAGGCCAAGGCCCGGGCCAAGGAAAAATCTAAAGAAGAGTGGGCGGATGGCCGGGGGCTGACCTTAGAAAAGCGCCGGGCCATGGGGTCTTGCCCGCTGGTTAAGATCCTCTATGACGCGGCGCGCTTCCATGAGTTTGCTGAAAATAAACAGCTCCTTGCGAATGTCGCTTGGACCGGTGAAATCAGCGGGGTTGCCGCCGATTGCGCCTACAAGGACGAAGAGCCGATCGCGGTTGAGATGCAGGTCGGTTTTGCCTTGGGCAAGGGGCCGCGCGCCGAGGGTGAAACCAAGACCTATCGTTGGTGGGTGGCGGTGACCGACAAGGACCGCTCGGTGCTGGCCAAGGAATACTATGATCTGCCGGTACGGTTTGCGCCGGGTTCAGATCGGATGATAACGACCCAAACGCTCCGGGGCATCACCATTCCGCGCGCAGCGGCGACGGTGTCCGGGGAAAACTTTGAAATCCTCGTCGGGTTTGACGTGACCCCGGCCATGGTTGAGTTCAACCGGGACGGCAAGCGCTATCCGATCAATGCGGTGGCCAAACCGGCACAATGATGCGTGATCTTAAGACGGAACTGAGCGAGGCCGCTTCGGCGGCCTTTGTTGCTGAAGGACTTTCAGCGGACTATGGCCGAGTGACGGCGGCGGACCGCCCGGATCTGGCGGATTTCCAGTGTAACGGCGCGCTCGCAGCCGCCAAGGCCGCTAAGGCCAATCCGCGTGAGTTGGCGGGCCGAATCCATGCCCGTTTGGCGGATCATCCGGCCTTGTCGGGACTTGAAATCGCGGGGCCGGGGTTCCTGAATTTCCGCCTGAGCGATGGGGCGTTGGCGGCCCGAGCCGGGTCGGTGGCGGCGGATGCCCGTCTGGGGGCTGCGCGTGTGGCCGTTGAGCGCAAGGTCATCATCGATTTTGGCGGGCCGAACGTGGCCAAGCCGATGCACGTCGGCCATTTGCGCAGCTCGATCATCGGTGAAAGCCTGAAGCGGATCTTCCGCTTCCGGGGCGACCAGGTCTGGGGCGACGCGCACTTTGGCGACTGGGGCTTCCAGATGGGGCTGCTGATCGTGGCCGTGGGCGACGAACAGCCGGGCCTGAGCTTCCACGATCCGGATCACGCCGGTCCCTGGCCTGAACAGAGCCCGGTGACGCTGGCCGATCTTGAGCGCCTCTATCCGATGGCGGCAGCCAAGGCCAAGGAAGACCCCGAATATCGCGACCGCGCCCGTAAGGCGACGGCGGAGCTTCAGGCCGGGCGGCCGGGCTACCGGGCGCTATGGCAGCATTTTGCCCGCGTCAGCCGCGTGGCGCTAGAGCGTGATTTCGGCGCACTGGGTGTGACCTTTGACCTGTGGAACGGCGAAAGCGATGCCGATCCGCTGATCCCGGCCATGGTCGCCGATCTTGAGGCGCGCGGCCTCGTCGTGCCCGATCAGGGGGCCAAGGTGATCCATGTGGCGCGCGAGGAGGATAAGCGCACCTTGCCGCCACTGCTGGTGATCTCGTCCGAAGGCTCGGCCATGTATGGCACGACCGATCTGGCCACGATCCTGCAACGCCGTCAGGATCAGGACTTTGACCTGACCCTCTATTGCGTCGATCAGCGGCAGGGCGACCACTTTGAACAGGTGTTCCGGGCCGCGGTGCTGGCGGGCTATGCGACGCCGGACCAGCTCGAACATGCCTATAACGGCACCATGAACGGGTCCGACGGCAAGCCGTTCAAGACCCGCGCGGGTGGGGTGCTCAAGCTCGATGACCTGATCACCATGGCCCGCGACAAGGCCCGCGAGCGCCTTAAGGAAGCGGGTCTGGGGGAGGATCTCAGCCCAGAGGCCTTTGAGGACACGGCTCACAAGGTCGCCGTGGCGGCTTTGAAGTTTGCCGATCTGTCGAACTTCCGGGGCACGTCCTATGTGTTCGATCTGGACCGCTTTACCAGCTTTGAAGGCAAGACCGGCCCTTATCTGCTCTATCAGGCCGTGCGGATCAAATCTCTGCTGCGCAAGGCAGAAGCCCAAGGCGAGGCCGATAGCGCACCCGAGGCGATCACTGTGTCAGAACCGGCGGAACGCGATCTGGTGTTGACGCTTGACGCCTTTGATACGGCGCTCAGCGAGGCCTATGACAAGCGCGCGCCCAACCTCCTGGCCGAGCATGCCTATCGGCTAGCGCAGAGTTTCTCGAAATTCTATGCCGCCTGTCCGGTGCTGGGGGCCGATCAGCCGCAGCAGAAATCGGCCCGTCTCGCCTTATCCCGCACGGCTTTGCGCCAGTTGGAGCTGGCGCTTGATTTGCTCGGTATCGCAACACCTGAGCGAATGTAGCCTTTTGGCAACGGACAGACGGTTCAAACCCTTGCTATAGGTGAGGAATTATTAACCGTGACGCGTGCCATGGCCGACAAAAAGGGACCTCAATCGGACCTGCCTGTTGTGAAACGGGGATCGGGGTTCCGTCTGCCGCTGTTCCGCAAGCGGGCGGCGGTCTATGTCGATGGCTTTAATCTCTACCATGCTCTGGCGCATCTGGAGCGCCCGCACCTCAAGTGGCTGGACCTGATGAGCCTCGCCAAGGCCTTGGTGCCCAAGGACGAGGTGGTCAAGCGGGTCGTGTGGTGTACCGCGTTTCGCCCGAATTCTCGCGCCAAGCTCAAGAACCACAAGGCCTATTACGACGCGCTTCTGGCCCGGGGCGTGGTCTGTCGCCTCGGTCATTTTGTCACCGCCCAAGACGGTTGTAATGCCTGTGGCCACAGCTGGGTGATGTCGATGGAAAAGCAGGGGGATGTGAACTTCGCCCTGTCGGTGGCTGCCGATGCCGAAGATGACCTGTTCGACGTCTGTTATCTGATCACCGCAGATGGCGACCATGCCGCCACGGCCCGCTATCTCAAGCAGCGTTTCCCCAAGAAAAAGGTGGTCTGTGTGGCCCCGCCGGGGCGCTATCCGAACCGCTTTATCCTCGAATGGTCGGATGCCAAGGCCTATATCGACCAGCCGATGCTGGAAAACAGCCTGTTACCTGCTAGCCTGCACAAGCGCGGGATCCGCGTCGAACGGCCCTTGACCTACCTGCCGCCGGTCGTGAATGTGCAAAAAGGCCACCTGAAGCTGGTGGTTAACAACGGCTGAGCCGACCCGGACGGGTCCGCTGCAAACCGCCTCAAAGTCTTCGAGAGTGCCTATGGACGAACGTACCCGCCTGACCAGCGCCACCCTGGGTCGCCCTAAGTCGCGTCGGTCTGTCAATCCGGTGGTCGAGCGCGGTTCAACCGTGCTGATGGAGCGGGCAGACCGCCTCTATGCCCCGGATGCCGGGGTGACTTACGGCACAGAAGGCCTGTCGACGCAGCAGGCTCTGCGGGCGGCGATTGCCGATCTTGAACATGCCCATACGAGCTTTCTGGTGCCTTCGGGGTTGGCCGGGATCACCGTGGCCTTGGGCGCTGTGCTCAAGGCCGGGGACGACGTGCTGGTCACAGACGCGATCTATAATCCCACCCGCCGGTTTCTCGCCCGCCAAATGGCGCGCTTTGGCGTGACGGCCCGCTATTTCCGCCCAGATGCCTCGGTTGATGAGATCATGGCCATGGCCTCGGACAGGACCCGGCTGATCGTGCTGGAAACCCCGGGCTCCCTGACCTTCGAGATGCTGGACATTCCGGCAATTGCCGCAGCGGCCAAGGCGCGTGGGATCCTCACCTTTATCGACAGCACCTGGGCGGCGGGCGTTTTGTTCAAGCCTCTGGACCATGGCGTTGATATCTCCATGCAGGCCCTGACCAAATATGTTTCAGGCCATTCGGATGTGCTGATGGGCTCAATCTCGGTCAAGGATCCGGCGCTAGCGCGGACGATTGCCGATGCGATCCAAGACTGGGGTTGGTGTACCTCCGCGGACGAAGCCTGGCTGGCCCTGCGCGGATTGCGGTCCATGCATGTGCGGCTAGAGCGGAGCGGGGCCTCGGGCCTCAAGGTCGCCAACTGGCTGGCGACCCGCGACGAAGTGGCCGAAGTGATACACCCGGCGCGCTTTGACCACCCGCAACACGATATCTACCAGCGCGATTTCACGGGCTGCGCCGGCCTGTTCACCGTTGTCATGCAAGGCGGGGACGGCGCGGCCTGTGAAGCCATGCTCGATGCCATGCGCCTGTTTGGAATCGGCTATTCTTGGGGCGGCTATGAGAGCTTGGCCATCTGGGAAGGCCCCCAGCGCGACGGTCGCCAGTTCCGCACGGATTACGCCGGCCCCCTGGTTCGCCTCTATGTGGGGCTCGAAAACCCGGATGATCTGATCTTCGATCTGACGGCGGGGCTGGAGGCCTTTGTGAAGGTGCGCGACCGGGTCTCGGCGGACGTCTGAGAAACGCGGTTAACGGACCATCCTTGCGTCGGGCAACCCTTGACTCTGTGCGGGCATTGGCTCAGGTTCGCCCGGACTCTCGCGGGAGAGATCGGGGTCCGTCCCCGACGCCGAAGGCGCAACCGCCCCGGAAACGCTCAGGCCCAAAGGACCGCAGAGTTTTAGGACGCTGGAAAGCAGGTCTGTTGCTGCCCAAACGGGCGCAGGAGCCTCGCCGACGGAGCAAAGGGCATGGCGCGGGTTCACCGGGCTGTGACCTGAAATCTCTCAGGCTTTAGGGACAGCGGGGGCGTGTGTCTGTACAAGGGACACATGCGATTCAACCCCGGCTGAGGCTCCCATGTCCGACATCCCGATGAAGCAGACCCCCCTCTATTCCGTTCACGTGGCCCTTGGGGCCCGCATGGTGCCGTTCGCCGGTTACGCCATGCCGGTCCAGTACGAAGGCGTGCTGGCTGAGCACCGCTGGACCCGGGAGAGCGCCGGTCTGTTTGACGTCTCGCACATGGGCCAGGCCCGCCTGCGCGGCGCGCATCCCTATAAGAGCTTCGAAGCCCTGACCCCGTCAGATGTGTCGGGTCTCAAGGTTGGCCGCCAGCGTTATTCGCTGCTGCTGGCAGCGGATGGCGGGATCCTTGATGATCTGATGATGTCGCGTCCGGACGATGACGGCCTGTTCTTGGTGGTCAATGCCGGCTGCAAGGATGCCGACTTTGCCCTGATCCGCGCAGAGCTGGGCCATGAGACCGAGCTAGAGGTGCTGGAAAACCGCGCCCTGCTGGCGCTACAAGGCCCCAAGGCCGCCGCCGTGCTCGAAGCCTTTGCCCCGGGTGTGGCCGAGATGGCCTTTATGGACTGCGGCCATTTTGAAATCCTGGGCAGCGACTGCATCGTTTCGCGCTCGGGCTATACCGGCGAAGATGGCTATGAAATTTCCGTACCCAATGCCGATGCCGAACACGTCTGGGACACGCTGCTGACCGATCCGCGCGTCAAGGCCATTGGCCTCGGGGCCCGCGATTCGCTGCGTCTTGAAGCGGGTCTGCCGCTCTATGGCCACGATGTCGATCCGACCATCAGCCTGGCTGAGGCCAATCTGGGCTTTGCCCTGTCCAAGCGTCGCCGTGACGATGCCGATTATCGCGGTGCTGCCCGCGTGGCCGCCGAGATTGAGGGCCAGGCCCGCCGTATCCGCGTCGGGATCCGTGCGCATGATGGCGCACCGGCACGTGAAGGGGCCGAGATCGCCGATGCCGACGGCACGGTGATCGGGGTCGTCACCTCGGGAGGTCCGGCCCCGTCGCTCGGTTACAATATCGCCATGGGCTATGTGCCGCTCAGCCACGCGGCGGTGGGCACCCCGCTGAAGCTGATCGTGCGCGGCAAGGCCAATGCGGCCGAGGTCGTGGCCATGCCGTTCCACCCGTCTCGTTACTATCGCAAGCCCAAGGCCTGAGTCGGACAACCGATCCCCTCGGGCCTTTTGGCGCGTTTCCTTTTCCCAATCCCCCTCTCTATGAAGGTTCCCCCCATGCAGTTCACCAAAGACCACGAATGGATTGTCGTTGACGGCGACGTGGCCACCATCGGCATCACCAAATATGCCGCCGAAGCCCTCGGCGATGTGGTGTTCGTCGAAGTGCCGGACGCCGGCAAGACCGTGGCCAAGGGCGACAGCTTTGCCGTCGTCGAAAGCGTCAAGGCCGCGTCGGACGTCTATGCCCCGGTCTCGGGCGAGGTGATCGAAGGCAATGGCGCACTGGCCGGTTCGCCGGAAACTGTCAGCAACGACCCTGAAGGCGCAGGCTGGTTCGCCAAGATCAAGGTGGCCGACACGGCTCAGCTCGGCGAGCTGATGGATCGCGCCGCCTATGACGCCTTCCTCGCCACGCTCTGATCTGGCCTGAACAGGTACCCGTAGACCGCTCATGCGCTATTTGCCCCTTACCCCCGCTGACCGCGCCGCCATGCTGGCCCGGATCGGCGTTTCGTCTGTCGACGATCTGTTCGTTGACGTTCCGGTCCCGGCCCGCCGTTCGGGCGTTGTGGACCTGCCCTTGGTTCAGGGTGAGCTTGAGGTCGAACGCGATCTCGCTGCCCTGGCCGCCCGCAATATCCCGGCCAGCTCGGCCCCGTTCTTCTGTGGGGCAGGGGCCTATAAGCACCATGTGCCCGCCACGGTGGATCACATCATCCAGCGGTCAGAGTTCCTGACCAGCTACACCCCCTATCAGCCGGAAATCGCTCAGGGGACCTTGCAGTACCTCTATGAGTTCCAGACTCAGGTCGCCCAGCTGACCGGGATGGAAGTCGCCAACGCCTCGCTCTATGACGGCTCGACCGCCACGGGCGAAGCGGTGCTGATGGCCGCCCGCGTGACCAAGCGCAACAAGGCGGTATTCTCCCCGGGCCTGCACCCGCACTATATCGAAACCTCAGAAACCCTGGCCCATGCGGTCGGGATCGAGACGGTGCGTCTCGCGCCGCAAGTGGATGCCGAGGCCGAGGTGCTGTCGGCGATTGATGCCGGGACCGCCTGTGTGGTCGTCCAGACCCCGAACGTGTTCGGTACCGTCACCGACGTCAGCAAGATCGCCGAGGCCGCCAAGGCCGCCGGGGCCCTGCTGATCGTGGTCGTGACCGAAGCGGTCTCGATGGGTCTGCTGAAGTCGCCGGGGGCCATGGGCGCGGACATCGTCGCCGCCGAAGGCCAGTCGATTGGCGTCGGCCTGAACTTTGGTGGACCCTATGTCGGTCTGTTTGCCACCTCGGAAAAGCTGCTGCGCAACATGCCGGGCCGTCTGTGCGGTGAAACCGTGGACGCCAATGGCGCCCGCGGCTTTGTGCTGACCCTGTCGACCCGCGAGCAGCATATCCGCCGCGAAAAGGCCACCTCGAACATCTGCACCAATTCGGGCCTGTGTGCCCTTGCCTTTACCGTGCACATGAGCCTGCTGGGCGAAGTCGGCCTGCGCCGTCTGGCCTTGCGCAACCATGAGCGCGCCAAGGCCACCCGGGACGCTGTTGCGGCCATCCCGGGCGTTGAGGTCCTGACCCCGCGCTTCTTCAACGAGTTCGCCGTGCGTCTGCCCAAGGCGGCCGCGCCGGTCGTCGAAGCATTGGCAGCCAAGGGGATCCTGGCCGGTGTGCCCTATAGCCGTCTGGACCCCAAGGCGGGCCTCGACGACGTCCTGCTGCTGGCCGCGACGGAAATCGTGACCGACGCCCACATTGAGACCCTTAAAACCGCCCTGGCGGAGGCCCTCGCATGAGCATGAACACTGTCGGGCGGCCGACCCGCCCCAACCATACCGGTGACGTGGTCCCGGCGACCCTGTCGGGGGGCCGTGGCCTCCTTCAGGACGAGCTGCTGATCTTTGAAATGGACGGTTTCGACAAGACCGGCGTCGATATCGCCGAAGTCAGCGTCGATACCTCGGATCTGGGCGACCTCGTCCGCGACGAGCCGATTGGTCTTCCGGGCCTGTCTGAGCCTGAGGCCATGCGTCACTTTGTGCGTCTGAGCCAGAAGAACCACGCCATTGATCTGGCGCTCTATCCGCTCGGCTCGTGCACCATGAAGCACAATCCGCGCCTGAACGAAAAAATGGCCCGTCTGCCCGGCTTTGCCGATATCCACCCGCTGCAACCGGTTTCGACCGTTCAGGGCGCGCTGGACATGATCGGCGAGCTGGCCCACTGGCTCAAGACCCTGACGGGTATGCCGGCTGTGGCCATGACCCCGAAAGCCGGGGCCCACGGCGAGCTGTGCGGACTGCTGGCGATCAAGGCGGCGCACGAAGCCAATGGTCAGGGCCACCGCCGCAAGGTTCTGGTGCCGACCTCGGCCCACGGAACCAACCCGGCCACCGCAGCCTTCGTCGGCTATTCGGTGCAGGAAATCGCTCAGACCGCCGATGGCCGCGTGGACATTGCCGACCTCGAAGCCAAGCTGACCACCGATGTGGCAGCGATCATGGTCACTAACCCCAACACCTGTGGTCTGTTCGAGCGCGATATCCTCGAGATCAGCCGTCTGGTGAAGTCGGTTGGGGCCTATTTCTACTGCGACGGGGCCAACTTCAACGCCATCGTCGGGCGCGTGCGTCCGGGCGATCTGGGCGTCGATGCCATGCACATCAACCTGCACAAGACCTTCTCCACGCCGCACGGCGGGGGCGGGCCGGGTGCCGGTCCGGTGGTGTTGTCGGCCGCCCTGGCCCCCTATGCACCGACGCCGTGGTTCCTCGCGGGTGAAGCCGGGGTGGATCTGGTCGAGTTCGCCGAGGGTGTTGCGTCTGGTGCCTTTGGTCGTATGTGCGCCTTCCACGGCCAGATGGGCATGTATAGCCGTGCCCTCAGCTATATGAAGTCCCACGGGGCCGATGGCCTGCGCCAGGTGGCGGAGGATGCCGTCCTCAATGCCAACTACATCAAGGCGTGCCTGTCGGATGTCATGAGCGCCGCCTTCCCGGAGGGGCCGTGCATGCACGAGGCCCTGTTCGACGACAAGTGGCTGGAAGGGACGGGGATCACCACCCTCGACTTTGCCAAGGCTATGATCGACGAGGGCTTCCACCCGATGACCATGTACTTCCCGCTGGTCGTGCACGGGGCCATGCTGATCGAGCCGACCGAGACCGAAAGCAAGCAAGAGCTTGACCGGTTTATCCACGCCATGCGCCTGCTGGCCGAGGCCGCCAAGGCCGGGGATGCGGATCGCTTCAAGGGCGCGCCGTTCCACGCCCCGATGCGTCGCCTCGACGAGACCCGCGCGGCCCGCCAGCCCAAGCTGCGCTGGAAGCCGGAAGACGCCACACGGATTGCCGCTGAATAGGCGTTGATCCATCGGATCAGAGCCGCAGGCCTTCGGGTCTGCGGCTTTTTTTCGATCTCCATGCGCCCTTTTCAGGGTAAAAATATTTCGAGAACCGGTGCCGTTGTGAAATGTTCGTTAGGTACAGTCGTGCTTCTTTACAGCTATGACCGGACCTACCATATCCATACGAGCCACGCAGGCTCTCGGGACTCAGGGGAGCGCGGGACGTCGCGCCTTCGGAGACTTCATGATTCCGGCACTCAGCCCCGGCCAGGACAAGACGGCGTTCTCCAAGACCGTGACAGGGCGGACGTATGGCCGAAAGTCTGAGTCTTTGGGTATGGGCATGAGACGCGTTTTTCGGGCCGCCAGTATGGTTTTCGGGGCCCTGATCATCTTACTGGGATTTGCCATTGCGCCCTTGCCGGGGCCGCTGGGCTTGCCAGTGGCCGTGGTCGGCCTGATGATCGTGCTGCGCAATTCGATGTGGGCCAAGCGTGAGTTTGTCCGTCTGAAGCGCCGTCACCCCAACTGGTTGATGCCGCTGCGCAAGCTGATGCGCAAGCGTCCCCAGTTCGCCTCGGTGTTCTGGCAACAGATGTTGCGCACTGAGCGGTTGTTGCTGCGTCGCCGTCGTCGGATGGCCGTCTGGCGACGCCGGATGTTTCGCAAGCGGAAGTAGTCTGAGCCTTATTTAGGAGTGCTCCAGCGGCCTAATTTTAGCTCTATGTTGAATCTGTAGACTTAGCGCTAGCGCAACTCCGCTCGGTTCTCTCGTATATTGTCTATAGAGAAGCTATAATCCAGCTCTTACTTAACAAAAAATAGTGCCGGCCGCTATTATAGCTCTAAAGTCTCAAACATTGTCTATGTTGCTTTCGCATCGAGGATGTATGTCGAGAGTAAAAGTTTAAAAATCTTACTATTGTTTTCCTTCAATCCTCGCTAGGCGTAATTCCATGCGCTTGAACTCGCGCATTAGGCGATTTGTTTCCGCGTGTACACCCATGCTGCCTTTAAAAAACAGTGTGAAGTTAATCAGGACAACGGTGCCGACGCCCCACTTTATAGCCGAAATAACATCTTGAGCGTTGAGCAGGTGGACAGCACAAAAGAGAAATCCGAGGAAACTGGCTATATTCAGAAAGTACATAAGCCACATCACCCAAGCCAACGGCCCCTTCAATATGTGGAAAACCTGTTTGAAGTAGCCTGGTTCGTCACCAATACGCGCCAGAAGATCTTTTTCGTCTTCCTGAAGGGCTTGCTTAATAAGCTCGTCAATATCTCTGGTCATGTTTGTCTCCTTGGATTTGGCTTCGAAGTTGGTGCCTTGCATGCATGAGGCGGGTCTTTACAGTGCCAAGAGGTATTTCGAGAGCAATGGCTATTTCGGAGACGCTGAGCTCTTCGAGATAAAACAACTCGGTCACAATTCGATGGGATGACGACAGACAGGCCAGAGCTTGCTTGATGCAGGCCAATATGTCTGAGCCGAGATCTGTTTCACATGCGGGCGGAGTGTGATCTTCATCCGGGTGCCAAGTCTGTTCAAGGCGTCGGCGTTTTTGTAGAGTTTTTATCGACTTCGCGCACCGGCGAGTCACAATCCGAAACGCCCAAGCCTGAAATGCGCCAAAATCGTTGAGTCCGTGCAGGCCTTTGACAATGTCCATCCAGGCTTCCTGGACGACATCACTGGCAAGATCGGCATTTCCAAGTAATCGATAGGCGTGACGCAACAATCTTGGATGCCAACGTGCGTGGAGGGCATTGAAGGCCAGCGGTGAGCCCGTCGCGGCATTTGAGACCAGTGTGTCATCCAGCAATCGATCTGGGCTGCGGCTCATGCACTAGCCGTATTTAGAAAAGCGGTAGGTTTGATGAATGTAAATGCCCGACACGATTAATATCAAGGCTGTTACATACACGGATCCAATTGAAATCCATATTGTCGCATGTGTTTCGCTTTCGTCTTTGATGGCGTTAAATACTTCCACAGTTGCTGTGGTCGGAAAAATCCAAAATAGGGTTTTGAACCAGGATTGGTCGGGCACCAGATAGCTAAGAATGGCGGGTGCCGTCGCAACTGAAAATGCCTTCCCCATGGCGAGGGCCTCAATCCTGTTTTTGGCGAAGGTAGCGGTTAGGATCATTAGGACTGCCCCTAAAGGTGATACCAAGATTGACAAGGTAAGCCAGTTGACAGAGCCGAGTGCTGTAACCCCCCATGCCGTTGAGACGCAGACCGCAAATGCCCACCCCTGGGCGATCAACCAGACTAAGACAACTAAGGTTCTCAAGCCAATAAGCATCACAGCATTTACGGGCGTTAAAAGGAGCGCTTGTCGGACCTGCGTTTCTACTTCTTCCACCAATCCAAGGCCAAACATCAATCCGTATGTGCCCGGGTTCGTGATCAGGAACAAAATGATGAGATACGGAACCCAGGGAGCAAAATCGGCTATTCCCAATTCCTGTCGAAAAATCCCCGCCGCGCTAAGGCCTATCACGACAAAGGTCATCACGCAGACCAAGTTGAATAGGAGTCGATCGCGTATCAGATTACGAGCATCGAAGGACAAAATGGTGAGCATGGCTCTCATGCCTTTCTCTTAATGTCGAAATCTTGATGCTTAAGTCGCGTGCTGAAGGTTCGTGTCGCCCAAAAACCTGTGAATAGGATCCATGCCAAGAGATAGGCAGACCACGCTGCGACTAAAGCCGCAGATTGTTCAGAAAAACCTGTCATCGTCCCATCCAAAAGGGCCACGATGGTGACAGCAGGCACAACGATTAGTATGGCTTCAACGGCTTGGTGAGAGCCCAGATATCCCACGACGGCAAGTGCTGCGATTGCCATAACCACAACCGATCCGCCCAGAAATCCGTTTAACGTGGGCCTGCGAGCGACAAGCAAAAGTCCGATCAAAACGGCGAGACTATTGGAGCC